>DASWYT010000212.1:0-4811 GCA_036404835.1 Alphaproteobacteria bacterium
CGATCTGGCGGCGCAGCGGCATCAGGGCTTCGCGGGATAATTTATGCAGGTCTTTCCCGAACATCAGTAACTGACCGCGTGTCGGACGAATCCCCAGATAGAGCAGACGCAACAGAGACGTCTTACCCGCACCGGACGGGCCGGTCAGAAAATGGAATGATCCCGGCGTCAGGGCAAAGTTGAGATCATGCAGGATCTCGGGCCCGGTGCCGTAACGAAGAGCAACATTGTTAAAACTGATCATGGGATACAGACGTCAAAAGCAATTGAAGACCTAAGCTAGCAAACCCTGTCATAAATAAAAAGAGCCCCCGGCGGGGGCTCTAAAGAGGCTTTTTGACGATTTTTCCAGTGTTTATATCTTGAATTCGGTCCGTGGGGACAGAGGTTTCAGCCCCAGGCCTGCCAGGTCGGTCTTATTGGCCTGATAAATCGTCTTAGCCGGACTTTTCACAGCCGCCGGAGCGGTCATGCTGGCCATGGCCTCGCGATAGCGTCTTGCTTCTACCCGGAAATCTACGCGGTTCTCATTATGTGGGGCGGTGTAAGTGGATGCATCAGGAAGCACCAGATTGGGTGGCGGGACATCTGGTTTTTCCGCATCTCTGTAACGGAGATAGGTTGGATCATCGGGTCGCTTACCAACATTTTTCGCTTCTCTATAATATTCATGCGATTTAAAATTCCTGGTCGGATCGGTTTCGATTTCCTTTTTCAAAAATTCCCAGGTGCTTTTGGTTCCATCTATGATCTTTGTCAACGGATCCCTATAAGGCTCACAGCCTGTATCAATCGGCGGTTCCGGATTGGCGATCATGACACCTGTTACTGCCGCCATACCGGCGATAAATGTGTAGCCTCTATTCTTACGTTCTGATGCAGTCTTTATACCATTATTGATACCGCGACCGACTTTTTTAACGCCACGCCCGGCCTTGGACCAAGCATTTTTGATCTTCTGCCATGCACTGACACGCGGTTGAGCGGTTGCAGCAGCTTGTTGCTGTTGTCTCTCTTGTGCCCATCTCTGTCTGTACTCACGCTTTTCCTGGCGCATTTTCAGATAAGCTTTTACTTTTATACGACGCAGCTTCCGTCCGGCCTTTTTATTGACAAGCCCCACGATGGGAGCCAGTACGCCAAGACCTGCTCCAAGGACTATATGGACAGATCCATAGGTATAACCACGCAGTAATTTACCACCAATGCTATTGCTCTTATAGGTACGTTCCACTGCATCAAAAAAGCCGTTGAGGCCATCTGCGATCTTATCACCAACATGCCCCATAGCATGACCCATTTTCCGGCGTATGGTCCGTGCTTTGTTCGCGAGGCGTTGACCAGTATCCTTTAAACTCTGGCCAGTATTGCGCAATGTTTGTCTTAGTGGCGTCGTAAAGAATGTTCTGATAGCACGCGGTGTTCCACGCAAAGCATCAACTGTCCAGGCTCCAAAATTGCCAGCTCCTCGTTTTAATCTTTCGAAGAAACTATCGCGTCCCAATTGAATGGGACCCTGTTCCTGTTCTGGTACCGGACGTGGGATAATCAATCCATATTTTTTCTCAAGTTTCTTCACTTGTTTTTCACTGAATCCTAAATCCGTCAAACTGCCTACATTCAGATGGATACCCGGCACACGTTTTCTTGCTTCCAGCATCGCTTCGACGAAACGCATACTGCATTTCCCTTCAAAGGAAAATGTTTTATGGCCGTTTTCTTTCAACTGCATCAGGATCATGCGGCTATGATCCTGCAAACCTTCATTCAGCGGATTGTGTCTTTTCCATTTCCCGTCTATTTTATCAAGCTTATTATCACCCCAGAAATCCGTTTTATAATGGACTCTATAAGTCTTGCCATCGAATTCGGTACGGACTCTGTCGTCGAATTTATAAATCAGGCGATTTTGCGGTTGCGTCCGGAAACCAAAGGAATTCTTATCATCCAGATCCTTCAGGAAAGATTCTGGATTTTTCATGACATCTTCAACCGGTATGCGATCATCCCGGGTTCGGTATTTCAAGTCTGCCACAAGAATTTCGGTTTTAAATAACCTGCCTGTTTTTGCTTGACCTCGTACCGGTGCTGCCAGATTTTTTTGCAGGGTACTGAGGTGTAAAGCTAAAATATTATCAATGTCAAAACCGAAAGCTTTCTTATTCCGCAGGGTCCGCTCTAGTTGTTGAGCATCACTTCCCTGATAGAAAGGCGTCTGATCAAATTGATGGCGTACTAACAACATATTTGCCAACGCTCTGTGCTGTGGCAAAAGCATGACAAGCTGCATACATTGTTCAGGGCTGATATCTGAAGCCGGATACGTTCGCGGCTTATAAAGATCATTTATCGCATCCCACAACGCCAAAAGGGAGATCGGTTTTTCTTCTTCCGGAAGCGTTGTTTCGGTGCCTATCTCTTCGGCGGCAATTCTTTCGAACTCATCATCAGGCTGCGACCCATTCACGCCGCCTGTTTCCTCGTCAGGATTTTGATTTGTATTTTGTACCATCGATTCCAGCCCTTATTCTCTTTGGCGGTCCCAGACCGATAAATTTAATAAAATTATATATAATTTATTAATAATGTCAATGAAAATTTTATATGAACCGCATGACATTATTGATAAATCAGGGAAAAATACCCCCGAACAGCCCTTCCCGGGCCATTTCAGACAGATTCCCCTATGGATAATCTAACCGAAAATCCTTACAAAACAGATAATTATGTAATAAAATAAACGACTAAGCCTGTTTCAGGCGGTCACATGTATTATCCGGCTTTTAAACTGGCCGCCCGGGAACGCTCATTCTTCCAATGTTCGTGAGCAGCTTTCGCTGACGGACAGCCCGGCGGTATGGCTTGGGCATGTGTAACAATAGAAGCTGTGGCCTGTTCTGCCCATTCCGCTCCATTCGCCCCAACTTTATTGAACTCTACGCCGTAAACACCACCTGAATCATGTGATCCATCCCGAAATGCAACCAGGGATGAGAAACTCGATGCTTTTAGTTCATCCTGGGTAGCATTCATCATGCTAAAAATTTTGGCCTGCAGACCATCTTTAAAAGCCTTGAATTTATCCGTGTCTGCTTCATCCGGCACAGCACTCACCGGGAAGAAAATCCCATTTTCTACCATTTTGGCCGTATCCCGCACATTGGGGAAAATCAGGATATGCGGTTCTGTACGTTCTATACCACCCATCATACGGTCAAAAAACATGTTGTTCTGGGTTTTTTCCAGTTCTTCCTGGCTCATGATTTTCTCCTGTCGTTTTTTCTGATCGTAGCATTATTACCATAATTTAAAGTTAATAGTCAATTTTTACTATTCCGCCCCCATGGACGCCTTTTTACTTCTCTTTTGCCCGGCTTTTGTGCCATAAGGGCGGGCATGCTTACGATTTCGAACCTGACTTATAAGATCGGCGCCCGCACGATCCTCGATAACTGCACCCTGAATATCATGTCCGGGTGGAAAGTCGGCGTGGTCGGCGCCAATGGCGCAGGCAAGTCGACCCTCTTTAAACTGATCGCCGGGGAATTACAGGCCGCCGGTGGTTCCATCTCCATGCCCGCCCGCCAGCGTATCGCCTGGGTCCGCCAGGATATCCCGGAAACCGACACGCCGCTGATCGATATGGTGCTGAACGCTCATACCGAGATGGCGCAGCTTTGGGCGGATTCCCTGACGGAAACCGATCCGGACCGCTTAGGGGAAATTTATCACCGCCTGGATGAACTCGATGCCTATGCCGCGCCAGCCAAAGCAGCCACCCTGCTCACCGGTTTAGGTTTCAAAGAACACCAGCTTACCGAACCATTCTCATCCTTTAGCGGTGGCTGGCGGATGCGTGTGGCGCTGGCGTCCGTCCTGTTCCTGGAACCGGAATTCCTGTTGCTTGATGAGCCGACCAACCACTTGGATTTGGAAGCGATCATGTGGCTGGAAACCTATCTGGCCTCTTACCCGCATACGATGCTGGTCATTTCGCATGACCGTGAGTTGCTGAATAAATGTATCGACCATGTCGTCCATGTCGATAAACAACAGATCACGCTCTATACCGGCAATTACGATACGTTTGAGTATGAACGTGCGGCGCGTCTCAACAGCCAGCAAAAAATGTTCGAGAAACAACAGGCCCAGCGCGCCCATATGCAGGCCTTCGTTGACCGTTTCAAAGCCACCGCCTCAAAAGCCAGCCAGGCGCAAAGCCGGATCAAGGCGCTGGAAAAAATGGATATGGTCGATGCCGTCATTGCCGACCGTTCGATTAAATTCATCTTCCCGAACCCGGAAAAAATCGGTTCACCGATGATCTCGATCAACCGCGCCGATATTGGTTATACGGAAGACAAGCCGATCCTGCGCGGCGTCAATGAGAATATCGACCTGGATGACCGTATCGCGCTGCTCGGTGCAAACGGGAATGGTAAATCGACGCTGATCAAACTGATCGCCGGAAAACTCGGCGTGCTGAAAGGCGACATCAACCGCTCGACGAAATTGCGCATCGGTTATTTTTCCCAGCACCAGACGGATGAGCTGGATATGGATTCAACGCCTTATCTGGAAATGATGGCGATGATGCGCCAGAAAAATGTCGACGCCAAAGAATCCGTCGCCCGTGCCAAACTGGGCGCTTTTGGTTTCTCACGCGATCTCGCTGACAATAAAATCTCCGCTCTCAGCGGTGGCGAGAAAGCGCGTCTGCTCTTTGCCTTTATGAGTTTCGATGCACCGCACCTGTTGCTGCTCGACGAACCGACCAACCATTTGGACATTGATGCGCGTGAAGCATTGGT
>DASWYT010000213.1:0-5401 GCA_036404835.1 Alphaproteobacteria bacterium
AAGTGAAGCAGGAAGAATTCATGAAATTCGCACAGGCCGCCAGCGATCTGGCTGAACTGCCGCTCTTTATCGATGACACCGCCGCCCTGACCATCGGTGCTATTCGCGCCCGCGCTCGCCGTCTGCAACGCCAGCATGGTATGGGCCTGTTGATCGTCGATTATCTGCAGCTGATTACCGGCAGCGGAAAACGTTCCGATGAAAACCGCGTCCAGGAAATTTCCGAGATCAGCCGTGGCCTGAAAACACTGGCGAAAGAACTCAATATTCCGGTCATCGCATTGTCCCAGTTGTCACGGAGTGTCGAGCAACGTGAAAATAAACGTCCGCTTCTGTCCGACCTTCGTGAATCCGGTTCCATCGAACAGGATGCGGATATCGTGATGTTTGTTTATCGTGAAGATTATTACCTGGAGCGCGACAAACCGGTCCAGAATAATATCGAAAAAGAAGATTCCTATCTCAAGCGTATGCAACGCTGGCAGGAACGCCTGGACTATGTCCGCAACACCGCCGAGTGCGTGATCGCCAAACAGCGTCACGGTTCAACCGGTATCGTGCCGATGCAGTTCGAAGGCCAATTCACACGCTTCAGCGACCTGACGCGCGAATATAAAATCCTTGAAGAATAAGCTTATTGTCCTGTTGCGGGATCTTGTCAGAATGGCCTGATTGTGCCATCGTAGGCCCATGCAACGCACATTTTCCCTTTCGTCCGCCATATCATCCGCTAAGGAATTTCTGCTGACCCTGTCACAGAAAACCGGCCAGACCATGCTGCATTTCTTTGGCGCTGTCGGTGCACTGACCATGTTTATCGGCCAGAGCTTATTATACATCATCAAGCCGCCTTATTACGGCCGTCTGCTGGTCCGCCAGTTTATCGAAATCGGCTATTACTCCTTGCCTGTTGTCGGCTTGACCGCGCTCTTCACCGGTATGGTGCTGGCGCTGCAAAGTTATACAGGTTTCTCACGCTTTAATGCCGAAAGTGCGATTGCAACCGTTGTGGTTCTCTCTGTCACACGTGAACTGGCGCCGGTTCTGGCCGGCTTGATGGTTGCCGGACGTATCGGTGCGGCGATGGCCGCCGAAATTGGCACGATGCGCGTCACCGAACAAATCGATGCGCTGCGTACCTTATCCACCAACCCATACCAATATCTGATCGCGCCACGTTTGCTGGCCGGAACGATCATGCTGCCGGTGCTGGTGCTGATCGGTGATATTATCGGCGTGTTCGGCGGTTTCCTGATCGCGGTTTATAAACTTGATTTCAACGCCGCCAGTTACCTGAAAAGCACCTGGGATTTCCTGGAGACAATAGATGTCGTCTCCGGCCTGACCAAGGCTGCAGTGTTTGGCTTTATCGTTGCATTGATGGGTTGCTATCACGGTTTCAATTCCGGTCGCGGCGCACAGGGTGTCGGTCGTGCGACAACCAATGCGGTTGTGACGGCATCGATCCTGATCCTGATCAGCAATTATATTCTCACTCAAATCTTCTTCTCCTGAGATATCATGGCCGCTCTTCCTAAAATCCGCCTGACCGATGTTCACAAAAGCTTTGGCCGCCAGCATGTGCTCAAAGGCATTAATCTGGATATCCAGCCAAAAGAATCCGTCGTCATTATCGGCGGCTCCGGTACCGGTAAATCCGTATCCATCAAATGCATCATGGGCCTGATCAATGCCGATAAAGGCTCGATCCTGGTTGATGGACAAGAGATGGTCAATCTGCGCGGCGCTCCTTTACAAGAGATGCAGGGCAAGTTCGGCATGTTATTCCAGGGCGGTGCGTTGTTTGACTCACTGCCGGTCTGGGAGAATATCTGTTTTGGCCTGTTGCAGACCAAACGTATCGTCCATGAACAGGCTGTCGATATTGCCGTCGAAAAATTGCGTATGGTGGGTTTAGGCCCGGATGTCGCCCTGAAATTCCCATCCGAATTATCCGGCGGTATGCAAAAACGTGTGGCTTTGGCCCGTGCCATTGCCAGCCAGCCAGAGATTATCTTCTTCGACGAACCGACCACCGGTCTCGACCCGATCATGGCCGATGTCATTAACGGCCTGATCAAGGATTGCGTCGATGAACTGGGCGCGACGGCCGTTACCATCACGCATGACATGGCCTCCGTCCGCAAGATCGCCGACCGCGTTGCGATGCTCTATGACGGCCGCATCATCTGGCAGGGCCCGATCGAATGGCTGGATAAATCCGATAATGAATATATCGACCAGTTCATCCACGGCCGCGCCCAAGGGCCTATCAAGATGGTGGCCTGAGTTTCCAATTTTTCGTTATTTCTGGCACTGCCACCTTAAAATCAACCCGTAATAGAATTTATTGCTGAAAATCACGGCTTTCCTGATATTTTACATCCTTTAATATTGACATAAATAAATATTTTCTCTATAGTCATCTTCCCCAAAACAAACATATGATTTTTTATGCAGGGCAAGATTATCAAGGTAAAAGGTGGCAACCAGCTTCGTGTCGTGACGGCTGAAAATGGTCAAAAGAGAGTCAATTTTCTCAATGACGACAACACTATCGTCGCCTGGCAGCAACAGGGCGAGCCTAAGATTTATCTCGTCTCCGAATACAGGGTTACATTTCATTGTCCCTCAAGTTTCAGCAAATCCCTTGATGAAGAGGGAGAGCTGGGCCTGGACAACGAATACATGCTGTTGCGCATGAAATGGCAGGCCGACAAGGTCACGCACACAAACTCCACGCCCTTCAAGATCGTTGACCTGGCAAATAATCCGGAATTTGTTCAAATGATGGAATTTGTCGAAGAAAGAAAACTTCATCTTGTTAAAAAATCCATGGACCCATCCTGATCAGAGGACGATATGACGAAGAAAGAAAAATTACGCATGCATCGCAAAGCCGATAATGCCAAAAAAGCCAGACTTCAAGCCGCACTTCAGAATAAAAATACTGTTGTCGAACCCTGTGAACAAATCTGTTCCCAGTATTACTTCACGTATGATATCTGTCATTTCCAGGATGATCGAAAAGTCGCCTTATTTACAAGTTATACACAGACAGGTGAAAATATCCGAAGTAACGGCTTGTTTGGCTCTTATGAATTAAAGTGTGGTAAGCCGACATTGACCGTTGTCGGTAAAATTCCCTCCACTCTGAATACGATGGAAACAGCGCAGCAACTTGCGGTAGTTTTGCACGATATCGATCCGCAAATCGGTAATGACGCACAGCAACGCACAGCCCTGAAAGTGCAAAAAGCGGACCCTGACCTGGCTGGCATTGCTCTTTATGCTGTTGGCATGAAGAACATGTTTCATCAACCCGTAAAAAACGGGAATGATTTTCCTGTCAAGAGCGCAATGAAACTCTTACTCAGCTGATAAAATTCAAATCTCTTTCACCGCAGGCTTGGCTGGCAAACGTCGGCCGAACCAGGTGACGATAGCATCCGGCAGCATCGACAATAAACGGACGATAATGAATTTCTGCCATGGAAAGGCGATCATGCCTTTATTCTTCATCAGATCATTGCGGATAATGCTGGCCGCTTCAAACGGTGTCAGCATGAACGGCATCGGAAACGGATTGACATCTGTCATCGGTGTCTTGATAAAACCGGGGCAAACAACATTGATCGCAATATTTTTATCCCGATACAAACCGCGCAAAGCCTGGCCGTAAATCCGCATCGCCCCCTTGCTGGCGCCATAGGCCGGTGCGCCCGGTAATCCGACCCAGCCCGCCATCGAACTGATGATCGCCACCTGGCCCTGATTCCGTTTTTGCATACGGTCCAGAACGGGATGGATCGTGTTCAAACTGCCATCGACATTCGCCTGGAAAATCTTTTTGACCTGGTTCAGCGTTTCCTCACCGCCGCCTGTACCGGCCGAAATGCCTGCATTGGCGATACACAGATCAATCGGATGCAGATCATCAAAGGCATTCAGCCAGCTTGTCATCAACTCCGTATCGGTCACATCGATGGCCCCGATCACGACATTGGCCCCCTGGGCCCGGCACTGATTCGCTACGTTCTCCAGTCGCTCGGCATGCCGGCCCAACAGGCCCAATGTGACGCCCTGCATGGCATATAGATTGGCCAAAGCCGCGCCCAGCCCGCTGGAAGCACCTGTTATGACGATATTTTGGGGATTTTTGAGATCGGCCATGGGCCCTTGCTCCTGAAGCTATTTACTGTAACTTATTCTTTATCTAGCAAAATAAGGTCACCATGTCGCCCAAGAACAGTGAATTTCACGTCGGCAATATCGCCACTGAACTGCCCCATATTGAGGGGCTGAAACGCCGTGGTTTGATGCTGGCCGTTTCTGCACCGTCGGGGACCGGCAAGACCACCATGTGCCAGTTGCTGTTGCAGCAGGATGATAATATCCAGCTCTCCATTTCCGCCACGACGCGCCATCCGCCACGCCCAAATGAAGTGCATGGCGTCGATTATTATTTCGTCACCAGCGACGAGTTCAAACGCATGCTGGCTGACGGGGAATTGCTGGAACATACGAAAGTGCACGGCAATTATTATGGTACCCCGCGCGGCCCCGTCGAAGATATTCTTGCAAAAGGCATCGATATATTATTTGAGATCGATGCGGTGGGCGTCAATCAGATCGCCGCTTTCTCGCGGGCTGATCTTGTTTCCGTTTTCGTCCTGCCACCATCCGCCGCCGAGATGGAAGCACGCATGCGCAACCGGACCAAAGAAGAAGAATCCTTTATCCAGCATCGTCTGGTCGATAATCTGGACCAGTTCCAGCACAGCCATAATTACGACTATGTGATTATCAACAAGGATATCGAAGACAGCATGTTCAAATTGCGCACGATCTTAGGGGCTGAGCGCATGAAACGTCACCGTCTGCGTGGCCTGGATAATTTTACCAAGATCATGCGCGATGAAACGGAAAGCCTGATTGCTCCGGACGTCCTGGCCGAACGTAACAACAAGCACTAATCAAAACTGTTTTTTATTGCCTATCAGCAATGCGGCGACCCGCGCGTAATCTTCTATTTTGAGATCTTCCGCCCGTATGGTCGGGCTGATCTGCACACTGTCCCAATCCAGCTCCAGCGTTTTCCAGCTTTGACGCAACATCTTGCGGCGCTGGCCGAACGCCAATTGGGTGATTCTTTCCAGCATCGCAATCATATCGGCTACCGGATATTGATCGCTGTAAAGTGGTTTGGCTTTTGGTACCAGGCGCATCACCGATGACGTCACTTTCGGCGGCGGTGTAAAGGCTTCCGGTGGCAGATCGAAAATACGATAACCATCACACAAATATTGCGTAATGATGGACAGGCGGCCATAGGCCTTGTCACTGGCCGGGGCAAAGAGACGGTCACCCACTTCACGCTGGAACATCAGCGTAAAGGATA
>DASWYT010000214.1:0-2803 GCA_036404835.1 Alphaproteobacteria bacterium
AAAAAATTACCACAGCGACGCCGATCAAAGGCAATGGCAAAAACCGTGTCTTCTTTACGAATACAGGTGCCGAGGCGTGGGATGGTGCGTTGAAACTGGCGCGTTATAAAACGGGTCGCCCGAATATTATTTGTTTTTATGGCGCCTTCCATGGTCGTACCTTTGGCGGGATTACCGGCAATGCCAGCAAGATTACCCAACGCCGCGGTTTCGGGCCTTTAGTGCCCGGTATTTATCATGGTTTTTATCCAACCAGTTTCCTCTGTCCGGCTGATAAGGAAACGCCGCATTCCGTGAAAGGCTGTATCGATTATATCAAGGATTACCTGTTCAAAAAAATCGTTTCGCCGGATGAGGTGGCGGCCATTGCTTTGGAACCGATCCAGGGTGAGGGTGGTTATATCGTGCCACCGGCTGAATTCATGCAGGAGATCCGCAAGCTTTGTGATGAGCATGGTATTCTGATGCTGGTCGATGAAGTGCAATCCGGTATGGGGCGCACGGGTAAATTATTCGCCATCGAACATTTCGGTGTAAAACCCGATATTATCACGATGGCGAAAGGGATTGCATCGGGTATGCCTCTGGCAGCTTTTGTGGCCAATGAAACGGTCATGGACTGGCCGGTCGGAGCGCATGGTTCGACCTTTGGCGGGAATGCGATGGGTCTTGCGGCGGCGTTGAAGACGTTTGATCTTTTGAATGATAGCCTGATGAAGAATGCCGAGCAGGTAGGCAACAAAATGATTGAGCGCCTGAAGACATTCGTGCCGACATATAAAATGGTCGGCGATGTACGCGGTATCGGCCTGATGATCGGTGTCGAGATCGTTAAAAATAAAGAGACGGGCGTTCAGCCGGATGCCGAGACACGCGATAAAATTATCCAGAAATGCTTTGAAAAGGGCTTGTTGATGCTGGGATGCGGTTCGCACGCGATCCGATTCTGCCCGCCTCTGGTCCTGAGTGAAGAGCAGGCCATGATGGCGCTGGATATTGTGGAAGAGGTTTTGCGCGAACTCTAAAGCGCAAGAGGAGGGTGTGATGACCGAAAAAATGCTGAAAGCGTCCGATGTCGGGGCGGAGATTTATTATTTGTTACGCGCGGATTACCTGGAAAAAATTCCCTATGGGAATGAATTTTCCGTGCGCGTCGATGACGATCCGGTGATGAGCCGCAAGGGTTTGCGCGAAGACCACATCGCTTTCCGCGCCTTTGCCTGTCCGACCGGTGATATTCCGCAGGGGATTGAGTCGATTGCACGTGTCTTTGTGCCGCTCGGCTGGTCGCGTGGTGTCGATGAGAATGGCAAGGAATATCGCTATGATTTCGCCAATATGCATCTGCGGGCGATCCATCTGGAATATCCGCCGGACCGGCCAGACTTGCCGAAAATGTTTATTTCCGAACTGATCGTCGATGAACTGGAACCGGATGATGCGCGGAAGATCAGGGCTGATCTGGCCGATACGATCGATCCGCTGACCAGCAAGGATAAGGAATGGCTGCAACGTCTGTCGAAAGGTGAGCTGATTGCAGAGTCTGATGCAAAAGGATTGATTGCGCGTGCTTATAAAGCTCTGGCCCGCCCATGGCAGCCGCCGCATCGTTCGACCGTGCTGCAGAGCAATGAACGGTCGCAATATGCAGCCTGGACGTTATTGAACGGCACGTTAAATCACACGGCTTACCTGACCAAGGATCTCAGCATCACGGCCAAAGGCCATCAGGATGCAGGCCGTGAATTATTGCCGACTGTGATGGGCAGCAAGGAAGAGGGATTGTTGCAAACCTCCGTCCGTTCGCCGATGTTTGAATTTTCCGTGACGGAAGATGATGACGGTTCACTGGTAGAAGCCGGTGTCTTTGACTTTGCGGTGCGTGAAGATGATGGACAATTGGGAACCATTCGCTGGACCGGCCCCTTCGCCGAGATTATCGAACGGCCTTTAGGAGCGGATGGTAAACGGTTCGAAGCTTTTCTGGCCAGCAACGCCGCGCATATTTTCGCGGCGACACGTAATAAGGAAGCAGTGAAGAAGAAGTAACGGCTGACGTTATTTCTTTTTGCCGATCAGATATAATTTATGATCCAGCAATTCATAGCCGTATTTTTCGGCGATCTTGTGTTTTAGCACTTCCAGATCGGGGTCGCGGAATTCGATCACGTCGCCGGTTTCCTGATCGATCAGGTGATGGTGGTGGTCATTCTGCACTTCGAAACGGGCGCGGCCTTCGCCGAAATCATGCTGTTGCACGATATCCAGATCGGCCAGTAACGACAATGTCCGGTAGATGGTCGCAATCCCTATGGTTGGGTCCAGCTCCTTGGCACGGATGGAAACCTGTTCGGCGTCCGGGTGATCCTTGGATTGAGCCACGGCCTGCAAAACAACCCACCGTTGGTCGGTCATTTTGATGCCTTTGGCGGCGAAGAGCGTCTCAAAGATTTTGCGATTCATGATGGAACTTTGCCACAATTTTACAAATTCAACAACTTATAATTTTACATCATACATAAGGATGATCTTTATGATTATTTTATATAGGACGCCCTGTTTAATGGCGATAATTTATTAACGATGGATTTTAATAGAGAGATAAGGACAACAAAAAAGGTTCCCTGTGTCATGGCAGACAAAAATCAAAATGACAAAGCGCAAAATGTGCAGGATTTATTCCTCAACACAATCCGCAAAAATAAAAACCCGGTGACAGTCTTTCTGGTCAATGGCGTGAAGCTGCAAGGCGTCGTCACATGGTTTGATAATTTCTCGCTGCTGTTGCGGCGGGATGATCTGT
>DASWYT010000215.1:0-4781 GCA_036404835.1 Alphaproteobacteria bacterium
CGATCAACCTTGGCGTTGTGACGGCCGCTTTCCATGTCGATAAAGTCGATCACGACCAGGCCACCCAAGTCACGCAGGCGCAACTGGCGGGCGATTTCCTCGGCAGCTTCCAGGTTGGTGTTCAGCGCGGTGTCATCGATATTGCGTTCACGGGTGGAACGGCCGGAGTTGACGTCGATGGAGACCAGAGCTTCGGTCGGGTTGATGATGATGTAACCACCGGATTTCAGATCGACACGCGGGCTGTAAATATGATCGATCTGGCTTTCGACCTGATAACGCTGGAACAACGGTACCAGCGGGTCAGTGTAATGTTTGACGCGGCGCGCGTGTGACGGGATCAGCAATTTCATGAAATCGCGAACCTGCAGGAACGCTTCACGCGGACCGGCAACGGCGATTTCTTCCGTGTCCGGATTGTACAGATCGCGCACGGCGCGCTTGAAGATATCGGCTTCTTCGTAAATCAGGGCAGGGGCCACGGATTCCATGGTGGTGCCACGGATATCGTCCCACAGGCGCAACAGGTAATCGAGATCGCGTTTGACTTCCTGTTTGCTGCGCTGCATGCCGGCGGTGCGCAGGATGATGGACATGCCGGCTGGCACTTCCAGTTCATCGAGCAATTCGCGCATGCGGCGACGGTCCTGGCCGTTGGCGATCTTGCGGCTGATGCCACCGCCACGCGGGGAGTTCGGCATCAGGACGGAATAACGGCCTGGCAGGGAAATATAGGTGGTCAGGGCGGCGCCTTTATTGCCGCGCTCTTCCTTGGTGACCTGGATCAGCAGGATCTGGCGGCGCTTGATCACTTCCTGGATCTTATAGCGGCGGCGCAGTTTGCTGTGGCGGCGGGCGGTCTGTTCCTGTTCTTCATAGGAATCTTCATCTTCGCCACCGACGGTTTCAATCGTCTGGTCTTTTTCCAGTTGCTGGATATCGGCGCCGATGACGCCTTCTTCCGCATCATGCTCGCCATCATGTGGCTGGGCGGAGAGGCTTACCTTTTCAGGGCCGGCTTGTGCCAGCATCTGCAGGTCAGACGGGGAGATGTTGTGATTTTCATCACTGTCCATGACCGTATCGAAATGAATGTCGGAGGCCATGTGCTGTTCATAGGCATCATCCAGTTTCGTCGGTTGCGCAGCGCCCTTGCGGCTGGCCGGCGGGGCATCGGTGAAATCGTCATCATGCTCATCGTCATGACCCCATGCGGCTTCTTCGGCCAGCAGGGCTTCGCGGTCTTCGACCGGGATGCGGTAATAATCGGGGTGGATTTCCGAGAAGGCGAGGAAGCCCTGGCGGTTGCCACCATATTCGACAAAGCAGGCCTGGAGCGATGGTTCGACCCGGGTTACCTTGGCGAGGTAGAGATTGCCTTTTAATTGTTTGCGGCTGGCGCTATCAAAATCAAAAGCCTGAAGGCGGTTTCCTTCGATGATCGCGACGCGGGTTTCTTCCGCTTGTGTCGCATCGATCAACATTTTTTTAGTCAACATACGTGACTCCTTTGCGCTGTGCGTCCCGCAGGACGCCGTTATACACGCAAGGGTACCGAGGCAAAGGAAAAGGCAAAGGGTAGCGCTCTTAATATATTAAGAACGGCGAAAACCCCGGATCGAAACTTTCTCTGCCGAGGAGAACATGCGCAAGGCACAATCCTGAAGCAGAACCAGTATAGAACCCATGAGGAGTGATGGATAAAACTCTGTCATCATCACGGGTGTAAACATCCAAAAACCTTTTGTATTAATACCTTGGTAGACCTTGCGGTCCGTTGCAAGCGATACGACGCAGATCAATAAGGGATTCCCCTGGCGCCGTCCTGCCTGCCAAAACCTGACAGACAATATATAATGTCATCAGCGGCAACACACAAGGAAAAAAGTTCATATTAGCCATAATATTAATTGTTTTTGCCCTGTATGGGAAAATTAATGCATTTTTCCAGCCATGTTCCATAAGTTTAGAAAAAAATTAATACTTATTGGTCCATGTAGAATATGAACTTAAAATCAAGATGAAATTTTGTAGTATTATGTCGTTCAGAAAGTTGTGTAGCGCTGTTGTTGTTATGTCTGTTATTTCCTCTGAAATAGCACTGGCTCAGTCACCCCGCATCCTGACCCCGGCCGAAAGCGTTTCATCCCCAAGCAATTATAGTCAAATGATCCCGATGAACCGGATTGCGCCACTCAGACCGATCGTAACCTGGCCGGTTCCGTCCGTTTCCATGAAATCTCCTATCGTTCCATCGGCCCGGGCTGTCGAAAAAAACGATCCTATTCAACAGGATATAGCGCTACCGCCGGTTAAAGCCGCCGTGATGGACAAACCGGCTGTACCACCAAATGCACCGCCTGTTGTAGCTGCTCCAGCTCCGGCCAAAATCGCTCCGGCGCCTAAGCCTGTGGCCAAAAAAGAGATCGTCCAGGAGATCGTTAAGGAGGCTGCTCCTCCGGCCCCTGTTTCTATTCAATGGGATAAACCACCCGTGGCCCCGCCTGTACCAGTCATAGCGGCTCCGGTGAAGGCGGCACCTGTCCCTGTCATGGCTGAAAAACCGGCCCCGATTGCCCGTCAGGCAAAATTGCCAGCCGTGAAGCCGGTTCCGGAAGCTCCGGCTCAGCCGCCTGCGCCGGTCGCTGCACCGCCAGTTATCGCAGAACGAAAAATCATGCCTCCGGCTCCGGTCGCTCCGAAAACCAGCGTACCTCCGGCTGAACCTTTTGTGGTGCAGCCAGCATCTCCTCCGGTGGCTGCTGCTCCGGTTGCCGCCAAAGCAGCAACCCGGGCCCCGGTACCAGCAGCGCCTGTCGAAACTGCACCGGCTGAGACTGTAGCGGCACCAAAAGAGAAATTAGGGTCGGTGACCGGGCTTGATGCCTTTACACCTGATGCGATGTCGTTCACGAAGGCAGCCCCATCCGGGGAAGAAGATGAACTGCAGACCAGCCTGCTGAAGAAGATTCAGATCCTGGAAAGCGAAAAGGAAAATATGCGCAAGAAGCTGAATCAGTTTGACCCTGGCGGGGTTGGACCGGTTTATCAATGTGCGGCTGAAACAAACAAAATCAATGTGTTGGAGAGTCAAGTTAAATTCTTGTCTGAAGAAAATCAGGCTCTGAAAAAGAAAAATCAGGAATTGGGAATGATCCCGAAATTGCCAGAAGGCAGCCTGGATAACTTACCGGACGTCAAGCCGGAGGTGGAATCTAAAGAAAGTCTTAATACGGGTGCAGGTTCGTAGTCCGGTATTAAGACTATTTAATTTTTATTCATACGAGTCAGTGACAATAGAGTAATGGCAAAAGCATCGGGATCAAAATCGGGTAAAGTCGTGGGGGTCAATTTACCGGCCGCCGGTGAAACGACGAATATCTTTATTGAACCAGGCCAGAAAATTGATTTGCAGAATATGGATCTTGATAAGATCAAGATCGATGTCTTAGGTTCCGATATTATTTTTACCGATCCGGCGACGGGCGCGAAAATCTGCTTCGTTGGCCTGGCACTTATTTTATTCGATGAACAGGATGCACCTGTTCTGATGTCCGGTGGCCAGGCCATCGATCCGCAATTTATCCTGAGTAAAATCGGTGAGGTCGGTAATTTAACGGTCAAGGACTTTATCGCCATCTCAAGTATCCTGCCGGAAGATAACAAGGACAAGAAGGAAAACGAAAAAGCTGAGAACAAGGACAAGAGCGAGAAGGAAAGCGACAGCGACAGCAGCGATCCGAATTCCGCCGAAGTCCTCCAGATTTCTGCCGCGATGATGCAGGCGCAACAGCAGACGGAAACGAAAACCGAAGACAAGACAGACGATACTAAATTTACCAGCAATGCGCCGCGCTTTGCGCTGGATGATGCGGGTGTGACGACACAGCCGCCAATCGTCAAGCCTGGACAGTCGGCGCCACCGAATTCCTTTACGGATATCGCGCCGCCAGAGCCGAAACAGACGGCGTTATTTACGATTAACCTGTTGCAGATGGCCCGTACCGAAGGTACGGAAACTATTGGCGGTGTTGATACGCATGTCGTGCGCGGTGGTGGCGGTTCGGACGCATCCTTCTTTGACCCGTCGAACAATGCGCAATATTCGACAGAGCTGATCAACTATGCCTCGGCGACCGAGCGTGTCGTCATACAGGCTGACAACGCCGATTATTTCGGCCTGCATAACATGACCCGCGTCCTGGAATTCACGACGGCCATGCCTGATGGATTCAAAGTTCTCAGTTTCTCAATTACGGGATTGCCGGTTGGATTTGTCCTGGAAGGCATGACGTACGATGCCGCGACAAATACCTATTCGATTGATAATCCTGAGTTCGATGATGACGGGAAGTTAAAGATCAATTTGCAATATCCGGTGCCGGGCGACCAGGCCTTCACGCTGATCCTGCATATGGATGCAGAGTTCGACCCGGAACTCTATGCGGAAATGAACCCGACCCTGCCGGTCATTATCCCCTCCGAACCATTGCTGGATGTCGATACGGTCCAGAAAGTTGTCGTCAAGGACGTCAGCAGTCCGGGCAGCATGAATTATACGGACAGTGAAGGGAACCTGGTGTGGGTTCTGGCGAATAACCCGAACGAAAACCGTATTTTTACCGGCAGCGGCAATGATGATATTTCCGGCGGTGCCGGGATCGATACTGTTTATGCCGGTGGTGGCGACGATTTGCTTGTCGGCAATCATGGCAATGATTTTCTTGATGGCGGCACCGGTAATGACACGCTGATCGGTGGTGTCGGCAGCGATACGCTGA
>DASWYT010000216.1:0-1689 GCA_036404835.1 Alphaproteobacteria bacterium
ATGGATCGACTATAGCTTAAAACGGGCCGAAAATCACCCGCTTTGTGCCGTCACTTGTGTTGCGCTGCACGGATAAGCAAAAGCCTTATAAAATCTCGCGATAGACGTCTAACGTCTTGATCTGCATATCAGTTTTACTGAAATTGGCATGCACGAAGGCCATCGCCCGGGCCGCCATGATCTGGCGTTGCTGGAGCGTCAGGCTCAAAGCCTGTTCAATCGCCTGGGCCAGATCGACGGCGTCATCCGGATTCACCAGATAGCCGGTTTCCCCATCAATCACCGTTTCCGGTGTACCGCCGATGCGGCTGACGATAATCGGGCAACCAACAGCTTGTGCTTCAACGGACATACGGCCAAAGCTTTCCGGCACGATGCTTGGGACAACCGTCATTTGCGCCAGGCGCATCCCCGCCGGTACGTCATCCAGATGTCCTACCAGACGAATGCTTTCTTCCAGCTTGTGCTGGCGGATCAGATCCATCAATTCATTCTGATAAGCAATATTGCCCGGCTCGGCACCGCAGATCACACAGAACCAGTCCCGGCGTTCCAGTTTCGACAGAGCCTCGATCAGGACATGATGGCCTTTGATACGGCTGAGGCGGTTCGGCATCAGGATCAGCGATTTATCTTCCGGGATACACCAGTCACGCGCCAGCTTGATCATACGCTCCGGATGGATCGTCTCAGGATTGAAACGGTCGAACGCCGTCCCGCGATGGATGATCCGGATCAGGTTTGTTTCAACACCGTAATTATCCCAAATATGCTGGGCGATATAGTGCGACACCGCAATCACGCGTTTGCCTTTTGCCATCACGGAATTATACCGTTTCTTCAGGCGGCCGTTGAATTTATACGCCGCATGGAACGTCGTCATGAACGGGATATTCGCCGCTTTCGACGCCAGATAAGCCGACCAGGCCGGAGCGCGTGAACGGGCGTGAATAATATCGACATCATTCTGCTGGATCAGCTCGGCCAGGATTTTGCTGTTGCGCCAGATGCGCCACGGGTTCTTGCTTTTGACATTCAGCGTAATATGCGTCGCGTTGAAACGCGCCAGTTCACCGACCCAGCGGCCACCCGCACTGACGACAATCGCCCGTCCGCCTGCTTTGGAAATAGCCTCAGCCACATCGATACAGGAACGTTCCGCCCCACCCGTGTGCAGGGTTGGAATAACCTGGAGAATAGTCGCAGGACGCCCTTTGCTGTTGACCAGCGCGGCAAAATCAATGACAGGCGGCGGATTGATAAAAAATGACACGGAGGGGTAATCCTTTAAAGCTTTTGTGCCAGTAGTTTAAAGGGGCCTGCCCCGTCCAGCAAGAGGCCTGAAGGGTATAAAAAAGCCCCCATGAAGGGGGCTTTTTGAGTTACTTTTTCACAAAGAACTTGCTTGGTGGGTAAAATGTCGCTTTATAGTCCGCACGGTACTTATCAACGATTCTATCGATAATGCCATCATTGGTAAGTTGCATGAGCGATATATCCAACATATTTTTAAGCTCCATCTCACCGCGTTTAACAGCCAGAGACTCACCGTAATAGCGTACTGGACCAATTCCTGCGACCTGGCGCACAGTATTTGGATGGGTCTGCGTAAATTCATTGACCATCCCTGTCTCTGCAAAAATGATATCCGCTTTTTTCGAAACAAGCTGCATTAAAAGCTCACCTCCC
>DASWYT010000217.1:0-3242 GCA_036404835.1 Alphaproteobacteria bacterium
CTTATATCCGCCGCCGCGCTCTCCGCCATATGGAGAAGGGCCGTGTGGTGATCTTTGCTGCCGGTACTGGTAATCCGTACTTCACAACGGACACCGCCGCCACATTGCGGGCCAGCGAGATGAATTGCGACGTGCTGCTGAAAGGCACCAAGGTCGATGGTATTTACTCTGCTGATCCGAAAAAAGATAAGAGCGCAGAACGTTATGAAACAGTCACTTATCACGATGTTCTCACTCAAAATCTCAAGGTGATGGATGCCACGGCGATTGCGTTGGCACGTGAAAATGAGATCCCGGTGATCGTGTTCTCCATCCAGGAGCCGAACGCCATTTTTGATACAGTCTGTGGCCGCAGCAACTTTACCCGCGTCCACGCCTGATAATTTGAATTCCAAGGAGTATAGAATATGTCTTTCAATACGAATGAACTGAAGCAACGCATGGACGGCGCTATCGACATGCTGAAAAAAGAATTTTCCGGCCTGCGTACCGGCCGTGCCAGCGTCTCGTTGCTGGAACCGGTGACCGTCGAAGCCTATGGCAGCCACTCGCCATTGAGTCAGGTCGCCAGCGTCAGCGCCCCGGAGCCACGCCTTTTGACCGTGTCGGTCTGGGACCGCGCCCTGGCCGGTGCCGTTGAGAAAGCTATCCGCGATGCGGGCCTGGGTCTGAACCCGGCTGCTGAAGGAACCATTATCCGTGTGCCGGTGCCGGCCCTGACCGAAGAGCGCCGCAAGGATTTGACTAAGGTCGCTTCCAAATATGCTGAAGCTTCCAAGGTTGCAATCCGTAACGTCCGCCGCGATGGCATGGACGGCCTGAAGAAGATGGAAAAGGATAAACTGATCTCGGAAGATGAACTGAAAAAATTCGAAAAAGACGTGCAGAAACTGACCGATGATTACGTAGCGAAAGTGGATGAAACACTGGCGCATAAAGAAAAAGAAATCATGGAAGTTTAAGTTGTTAGATAATGTTTTTGAAGTTTTGAGTGAAGAATGAATTTGCCTCCTGAGACCACTATACCGCAGCATGTTGCCATCATCATGGATGGCAATGGCCGCTGGGCTCAGAAACGGGGACAACCCCGGACATTCGGTCACCGTAAGGGTGTCGAAGCGCTGGAACGCACTGTGCGGGCCGCGACCGAGGCTGGTATTAAATACCTGACACTCTTTGCCTTCTCGACGGAAAACTGGAAACGTCCGGCGGATGAAGTGCATGACCTCATGCATCTGATGCGCTTCTATCTGCAGAACAAGCTGGATGAATTGCATGGCAATAATGTCCGCCTGAAGATCATTGGCGACCGGACGGCTTTTTCATCCGATCTGTTAAATCTCTTCAAACAAGCCGAAGAAAAAACACAAAATAATGATGCGATCACTCTACAGATCGCGGTTAGTTATAGCGGTCGCTGGGATATTCGCCAGGCGGTGCATAAGCTGGCGCAACAGGTGAAGGATGGCGGGCTGGACCCGGCTGAGATTACCGAGGACACGATTGCCCAGGCGCTGGACACGGCCGGTGTGCCGGAACCGGATCTGTTGATCCGCACCAGCGGCGAGCAACGGATCAGCAATTTCCTCTTATGGCAGCTTGCTTACAGCGAGTGCTATTTCACCCCGACATTATGGCCGGACTTTGACAAAGCCGATCTTTATGAAGCCATTGCTTCTTATCAGCAACGCGAGCGTCGCTTTGGCGCTCTCCCCGGAACAGCCGAAACAGGAAAATAAAATGTTGGAAAAAATCAAAGTATTGTTTCAGGAAAAGAGCGCGCAATGGGGGCTGTCACCTTATTGGAATAATTTGTCCCAACATCAGCAGCGCTGGGTCTCGGCCTTATGCCTGATCCTGCTGTTCACTTTATGTGTGTGGAAGGGCGGTTTCCTGTTCAGCGTGCTGGTCATGGTCATTGCGCTGATCGGTTACCGTGAATGGCTGGGCCTGGTCCAGACGGTCTGGTCCCCGGTGATCGAGTATATGGCTTATATCGGGATCGGCCTGTCGCTGGTCTGTTCGGCGTTCCTGGCGTTTGACCTGGGTGTCTTTATCCTGTTCCTGACATTCCTGGCTCAGCTGGGGATTGCCTTCCTATATAGTGACAAGGGCGACCAATCGGCTCCGATATGGATCGGTGGCGGTATCCTGTATATCGGCCTGCCGGCCCTGACGATTTTGTGGCTGCGTGACTCTGCGGTGATTTCCCTCGATGCCCCGGACATTACGATGATGGTCATTCTCTTTATTATTGTCTGGGCGACTGACAGCTTTGCCTATTGGGTTGGAAAGAGCTTCGGCAAGACGCCGCTGGCACCCTCCATCAGCCCGAACAAGACCCGCGAAGGCTTGGCCGGTGGTGTGATCGGGGCAGGCGTGGCCGCCGCGGCCATCGGCATGTTCCTGAATTTGCCTTACTGGCCGCTCTATTTCCTGCTGGGTGGTTTTGTGGCGGTTGTTGCCCAGGTGGGTGATTTGTTTGAGTCCTGGGTCAAGCGCCGGGCAGGCGTCAAGGATAGCGGCCAGATCATCCCGGGCCATGGCGGTATCCTGGACCGGATCGATGGTTTGCTTTTTGCGGCACCGGTCTATGCGCTGTTGATCAAGCCCTTTATTTTATAAGCCAAACCCTTTAGATTGAAGTTCGACTTCTAAGTAGGATAAGTATTATGGAATGGATGTATCACATTCTGGGCTATGCAGTACCGTTTGTTGTAGTTCTGAGCGTTCTCGTTTTTGTGCATGAGCTGGGTCATTACCTGGTTGCCCGTTGGTGTGGTGTTAAGATCGAAACATTCTCCATCGGTTTCGGCCGCGAGATTATCGGCTTTACCGACAAGGCCGGGACGCGCTGGAAATTCAGCCTGATCCCTCTGGGCGGTTACGTGCAGATGTATGGCGATACCGATCCGACCAGCACCAATACGGATCTGGCGACGCTCAACCATATGGATGAGAAAGAGCGCAATGTCGCTTTCTTCTTCAAGCCTGTCTGGCAGCGTGCGCTGATCGTTTTCGCCGGTCCGGCCATCAACTTTCTGTATGCGATCCTGGTGCTGACAGCATTGTTCAGCATTGAAGGCCAGCCTTATACACCGGCTCTGGTCGGTGGTCTTGCCAAAGAAGGCGTTGCCATCGAAAGCGGCTTTAAGCTGAAAGACAAAGTGGTCAGCGTGAATGGCCAGGAGATCGAACGCTTCCAGCAATTGCAACGTCTGGTCACCGTCAATCTGGGTCGT
>DASWYT010000218.1:0-8761 GCA_036404835.1 Alphaproteobacteria bacterium
GACATTCGACATCCTTGATCGTGAACAAACCATCTGCGGTCGTTTCTTCGATATCGATCCCCAGATGCTCGCGGCATGTATCCAGAATGGTCATCGCGCCGCACCCGCCCAGCTGGCATGGTGTCGTCGTGCAGATTTGCAGCAGATATTTGCCGACCGGATGCAGATTATACATCGAATAAAATGTCGCGACTTCGTAAACCTTGATCGGGGCAACATCGATCAATCGTGCAATCTCGTCCATCGCCGCGCGTGGAATCCAGCCGCCACCGACCGCATACGGGCCGTATGGGCCCGTCTCGGCGACCTGGCGCTGGGCCAGATCGAGCAACGGCATGACAGCGCTTTTCTGGCGGCCTTCCGGATAGAGAGCGAAAATGTCTTTGATTTTTTCAAGATTGGCCGGCGTAAACGCGAACGAATCCGGTTGGTATTGATGATGCAGCGTGGCGGTTTTCATAGGTAAGCCTTGTACGGGCGGAATTCCCCGCCCTTCTTCATGATGTTATGGCCTGATTATAAGGAGTAAACGGCAATTGTTAAGGGCTGAGACTGAAAATCATCCAGCCCTCATAACTTAACCATAATCAAGAGACAGGGCTTTGGACCGCATTGATTTTCACGTTGATTTTGATGGTTTCACCCACCGTTCCCGGGTCGGCCCACTGTCCCTTGCCCAGGCCGAAAGCGAGACGTTTGATCGTGGCCGATCCAACCATTTCCGCCTTGTCTCCTGTGATAGTCAGGGTGAATGGCAAATCGAGCGGCAGGGTCACATCGCGGATCGTCAGTTTGCCCTTGGCCATGTAATGGTCCGGCTCTTTGTCTTTGGCAAAAGAGTCCGTGACGAAATGCGCCTGTGGGAATTTTGCCGTATCGAACCAGTCCGGCGTCGCCAGATATGTCGTCCGGTCCGCACTGGTCGCATCGACGCTGGCCATATTGATCGTGATATCGGCCTTGCTCTTATCCAGCTGCGCCGCATCGAACAAAATAGTGCCACCAAATTCTTTAAAGCTGCCGGCGAAATCCGCACCCATCTGTGTCCCCGCAAAAGTCAGGGAGCTTTTATCCTTGACGATAGTCCATGCCGGTACATCGGCGGCCTGTGCGCCAAATGACAGGAATGTCAAAGCGATTGCCAAGGTCGTGGCTTTGGTGAAAGGAAACATGCGGCGTAATGTATCGTCGCGGTCGATCATATGATGTTTCAACGCCCCGGCCGCATGCAGGCCGATCAGGATGATCAGCGCATAGGCACTATATTCATGGATTTCAGCAAACAGATGCGCCACGGCCTCATCCGGCTTGAACAGGTTGGGTAAGGTAAACCAGCCAAAGACGCTGACGGAAAAACCTTTGGCGGATGACATGATCCACCCCGATAACGGCATCAGGAATATGGCCACATAAAGAAGGAAATGTGCAATCCTGGCCAAAATCTTTTCGGATGGTTGATGCGTCGCTAAGGGCAATGGATGCACATTGCTCAAGCGCCACAAGACACGCAGCGCCGCCAGCACCAGCACCGTGATACCGAATGATTTATGCAGCCCATAGAGTTTGAACATTTGCGGACTAAGGTCCAGGCGGGTCATATACAGACCCAGCCCCAACAGTCCGATAATCATCAGGGCCATAACCCAATGGAATGTTTTGGCAATCGTACCGAAATTGGAAAGCGTATTGCGAAGCATCGGGTCACCTTTTCTGCATGGTCTTGTTTCATGCAATATAGGCGATTTCGCCACCGCTTTTAAGTACTATCCTTCGATATACTATAAAACCGATTATGCCTGACTAGAAACGCGTGGATAATGTGACTGCACCATACGTATTCGGCTCAACCTGGGTTTCGAATTCGCGGGTGTTGAAGACCTGCGTATAGGCGATACGGGCGCTGCCATACGTCAACGCGGCACCGACCTGGGCGCTGCCCACGAATGGTTCCTTATCGACGCTGCGGCTGTCTGTGAACGTATTGCCGTCAAGGAAGATATTGCGCGCCACGCCGCGTCCCTCGGCCCCGGCAAAGAGATACCAGCCGATCTTCTTACCGTTATTGATAAAGAAGTCGGAACCGGAGAGGCTTGGCTTGATCAAAGGCGGACCATAATCGGATGGCAGATCGTAACCGAAGCGGAACACACCGCCCGCACTGGCATCCGTATAGATATTGCCGACATTCGCGCCCACGCTTGGCGAGAAGTCAAAGCCGAAACCGAATGGTGTGATCTCATACAGATTACGCCATTTGCGTTGATAGGTCAGCACCAGGCCCGGTTCATTCTTCAGCTGGTAATCCCAGCCTTCCGGTTCCGGGCTGCCGATCATGTCATGAATAAAGCCCTGTACCTCACGCGCACCCGATGCCGGGCCGACCATCCCGACCGTCACCTGGAACGTATCCATCCGGTCGTCATTATCAGTGATCAACGCCGCCGTCCCATAGAGCCAGCCCGCATAAGGCTGGTCATCGGTCGGCGGGTTGCTCACTGTAATATCATCCGGCGTATACATGTTCTGGCCGATGGAAAATCCCCAGCGTGAATGGCCTTCTTCCGGGAAGAATGGCAAGGCATGCGCCGTATCTTCCAGCCAGTTCGGCACATCGGTTTCCGGCGAGATATAAGATGCACGCACACCGTTGCTGTAATTATTATCTTCACCGGTGAACACATCATTCTCATAGGCGATGGTAAAAATCGCATCCGGGTCTTTCGGACGTTCCGGTTTCTTGTCCGGCGATGTGCTCACACGCGGATCGAGATCGGCGTAATTATAATCGTCATAGGAGCTATCGACATTCTGCGCGACAGCGGCAACAGGAAATAGCACAGGCAAACAAGCCAGCAGATAAAATTTCTTTTTCATTATCAATTATCACCGTTGGAGATGTGAGGCTTTCGCGAATCTACCGCATCGGCGCGTAAAAAATCCATGCGTTTAACGGCAGGTTCATCTTGCCGGCAAATCATTGATAAAGTGAGAAGAATGAGAGAATAACAGAATGCTTATTCAGGATTACAGAGGTCACAAACTGTAAAAATAAGCACTTAAAGAATGGCGCGAATGACGGGACTTGAACCCGCGACCTCCTGCGTGACAGGCAGGCGCTCTAACCAACTGAGCTACATCCGCGCATTAGAGAGGCACACCATAGGGGGTTTGACACCCCCTGTCAAATGGAAAATTTATATTATTATGCAATATTAAGAAACGGGCTTTTCCTGCGTTTTAGGCCACTTTCTTCCCGGGTCTGTGAAACACGCCATGCCAGTGGCGGAATGGTTTTTCGCCGCGCTGGATGGCGGGGTAATCGGCGATCAGCCAGTCGCGGATCATGATGGGATAAAGTTCCAGATTTCCGATCTCGCTCATCGGCATCCAGCATGGGCGGTGCCAGTGTGTCTCGGATTGTTTATCAAGTTCTTCGCCGATCAGTTTCACATCCCCGCCGCCGACATGTTTGCACAGACCGAAATACTGGTCGCTGTCATCGATCAGATCGTGATGATAGAGAATATGGTCGACGGTCACATCCTGGTTGGTCTCTTCCTTGATCTCGCGCACGATGCCCTGCTGGATCGTTTCGCCCTGTTCCAGGCCACCGCCGGGAAACACGTAAAACTGCAGATCGTCACGCAAACGATGGATCAGCAAAACCTTGTCATCATGAATGACAATCCCCCCTGCCCGCAGACCGTAAGGTTTGTTATCAAATATCTTGAAACGATTGGACATAGGGAGCCTCCGGTTGGGCCTCAGTTTAGGCGACCTTGCCGGTTTTCAAAAGGTCTATTTTGCCAATCTCATTCAAATCATACGGCGTGCCCTGGTAAACCATATTGATCCAGTTGCTGAATAACAATGTCCGGTGGGCGCGCCAGGTGATGGCGGGTTCCCGGGACGGATCGTTATCCGGGAAATAATTATATGGCACGTTTGGGTTTGTGCCCGCCGCCACATCGCGCTGATATTCTTTTTGCAGCGTATCCACGTCATATTCCAGATGGTTGAGGATATAGACGCGGTTATTGTCTTTATCCTCGACGATAAACACGCCGGACAGGTCGGACTTCACCAATATGTCCAGGGACTGATGCGCCAGAATATCCTCCTCACGGATTTCGGAATAGCGCGAAACCGGTACATCGAGAAAATCATCAAAACCGGCAACCAGCGGCACAAAAGGTTTCACCACTTTATGCGGATAAATACCGGATAATTTCTGCGGCATGCGGTTCTTTTGAATACCGTCATAATAATACAGGCTGGCAAAGGCCGCCCAGCAGAGGAAGAAGCTGCTATAAACATGCGTTTTGGCCCAATCCAGGATATTTGTCAGTTCTGTCCAGTATGTCACATCTTCATAAGGCAAATGGGCGACCGGCGCACCGGTGACAATCAGCGCATCGAATTTGCGGTCTTTGACTTCATCCCAGCTTTTATAAAATGCCTCCAGATGATCGGCCGAGGTGTTCTTGCTGGTATGGCTGGAGGCGTGCAGCAAGGTCACTTCGATCTGCAACGGCGTATGGCCCAGCGCACGCAGCAATTGCGTTTCCGTCGTGATCTTGTCGGGCATCAGATTGAGGATCGCTACTTGCAACGGACGAATATCCTGACGCAAAGCGCGATCTTCCAGGATAAACGAAATATGCTCCTGCTCCAGAATGGAGCGGCCAGGCAAAGCGTGCGGAATCTTAATCGGCATGGGGAAAATCTTTCATCGGCAAGGTGCTATTTTTTATAATACAAAGCAAGGCCAATCAACCAGATAAATTAAACACTTGTTTATAAACACCCTATACCCTCCTTTTAACATCAACAGGAGGATTGCAATGACCCCATGGATCGCCCCTTTTATTCTGTCTTTCTCGAATTGCTATTTCCGTGGGGGCGGATTGTCCGAATTGATCGGGCCTTATACATGGGGACGTCCGGCCCATTGGATCGTTACCTTTATCCTGTCTTTCCTCTTTATCACGACCAATCACGGCATGCTGACGCATGTTGGTGTGCCTGTTGAATTTATCCCTTATGTCGGCGCTTTGCTCGTTACAATCGGCATGATCATTGGTGAGACTCCCGGCTGGGGCGCATATGTCGGCACGATCAACGGCTCGACCAAACCGCATCCGCAAGTCAAATGGATCGACAAGATCATCCAGCCTTTGATCAAATGGCCATTCTGGTGGGCTTTTGCCGGCCTGACCCTGCGCGGTCTGTTCTGGGGCGTCTGCCTCGCTGCCGGCAGCCTGAATATCTGGTTTATTCCACTCTCCGCTTTGATGGGCGTGTTCTACGCCATCGGCATGAATTCCAAAGTCGCCATGCCGCCTTTGCTCGATCCATGGAAACTGAGTGAGATCATGTACGGCTTTATCCTGGGACTGGGATTTGTGTTCCAGTGTGCGTTGGTTTAATCGCCTTTTTCGCGGCTGGCCAGCATCTTCTCGATACGACGATCTGGCACCAGCCAGATTAACGCCACCGATGCGTAAAGCGCTGCTGAGAGCGGCTCTGAAAAGAGCGCGGTGATGATCGCGATCACATAGAGTACCGGGGACAACTTGCCTTTGAGATCACGGCTCAGGGCTTTGCGCAATTGGGAATCTTCTTTGTGTGTTCTGAGAATAACGTTCTGCAGGATATAATAAGCAATCGCTGCCATCAACAAAACAAAGCCATACATCATCGTGGGAATAGTCGTGAAATGGTTCTCACCCATCCAGCCCGTCACGAACGGGATCAGCGACAGCCAGAACAGCAAATGCAGATTGGCCCAGAGCATACCGCCATTAACGCGCTTGGTGGCGTGGAACAGATGATGGTGATTGTTCCAGTAAATCCCGACATAGATAAAGCTCATGATATAAACGAGGAAGACCGGGAATAACGGCTTGAGCGCGACCAGACTGGGACTGTGTGGAACTTTCAGCTCCAACACCATGATGGTCAGAATAATGGCAATCACGCCATCGCTAAAAGCTTCTAGTCGGCTGGTGTTCATCTCTGCCCCTGCTCTGGTCAATTAAGCAGGCAACCCCTGCTCCGTTATACTTAACGGCAGCGTGAGGGAAATTCCAGTTCAGACTATAATCTTTTCTTTGAGAAAGCCCGACCAGATGCAGTTTTTAAATATTTTTCAAATTGAAAAGCTTGTGCCTCATCGGCAAAACCAACATATGTCTTTATTTCCCAGGGTCTATATTTCATAGTATGGGAAACTTTTCCACTATTATGGGCTTTTAAACGCACATCGAGATCATCGGTTATACCGACATAAAAATGGTCTTTTTCAAGTAGGGATTTTAAAATATAGACGTACTTCATGTGAACAGCCCGTCTCCGTTCTACGAACTCCGCCGCGGCAGCCTTCGCTGAACCTCCGGCTCGCCGAGCCGAAGCTTTAGCGAAGGCTGGTGGGCGGTGAGGGATTCGAACCCCCGACCACTTCGGTGTAAACGAAACGCTCTACCACTGAGCTAACCGCCCCGACCAAGAGCCAGCAAACTAGCCATAAGCCGCCTAAAAGTCAACTCGGAAGTCGGACAAAAGAAAACGCCGGAAACCTTAAGATTTCCGGCGTTTAAAAAGCTGTCTTAACCAGCGGGGGTTTTATTTATCTTCGTTAACGGCGTCTTTGAGTGACTTACCGGCTTTGAATTTAGCCTGATAGGAAGCCGGAATTTTGATGGTGGAACCATCTTGCGGGTTACGGCCTTCTTTTGCTTTACGGTGTGAACGCGTAAATGTACCGAAACCAACCAGACGAACGTCATCGCCTTTTTGCAGCGTCACAGTAATGCCATCGAATGTCGCTTCGATTGCTTTCTGGGCAGCGGCGTTGCTCAGACCAGATTGTTCTGCCACATAGGCTACCAATTCAAGTTTATTCACGGGATGTCCCCTTGGTTTTTAAGTTGAGGGAGCACCGCCGGCTCGCGGAAGGCATAGCGCCTGAAATCCCGCAAACCCGCAGAGACTCGCGATTCCGATTAGGACCGCACATCCTTCTTAACCCAAATCCCGGGAAGATCAATGGTGGATAATCGTTCCCGCCAGCGTTTCCGCCGGTTTCAGGTTGATATCGTCAACCTGCGGTTTCTTTCCACCCAGCGGTTCCAGCGGTTTGATTAAAGCCTGTGCCAGAACCTGATCGATGGTTTCAACCGGGATGATCTCCAGCCCGTTCTTCACATTGTCAGGGATATCGGCCAGGTCCTTCACATTCTCATACGGGATCAGAACTTTTTTCACCCCGCCACGCAAGGCCGCCAGCAATTTCTCTTTGAGGCCACCGATCGGGAAGACACGGCCACGCAAAGTGATCTCACCGGTCATAGCGATATCACGGCGTACCGGAATACCCGTCAGGATCGACACGATGGAGGTCACCATGGCGATACCGGCTGACGGACCATCTTTCGGTGTCGCACCTTCCGGCACGTGTACGTGGATGTTCTTCGTCTTCAGCACATCGTAATCGATACCGAAATCGGCCGCGCGGGATTTGATCAGCATTTCCGATGCCGTGACGGATTCCTTCATCACCTCACCCAATTTACCGGTAGTGGTGACTTTACCCTCGCCCGGCAACAGCACGGTTTCAATCGACAGCAGATCACCGCCCACTTCCGTCCAGGCCAGACCGGTGACAATACCGGCCAGATCATTCTCTTCGATTTCGCCGTAACGGTATTTGCGAACACCGGCGAAATCATTGAGATTTTCGCTGTTGACCAGGACCTTGTCGGCTTCTTTCAGCAGGATCTTCTTCACGGCTTTGCGGCAGATATTCGCCACTTCGCGTTCCAGGCTACGCACACCGCTTTCACGTGTGTAGTAACGCACGAGATCGCGCAACGCTTCCTCGGCTATTTCAAGTTCGCCTTTGCGCAAGCCGTTCGCTTCCATCTGTTTTTCGATGATGTGGCGACGTGTGATTTCCAGTTTCTCATCTTCCGTGTAACCGGCAATGCGGATCACTTCCATACGGTCCAGCAACGGACGCGCGATGGTCGCGGAGTTCGCGGTGCAGATGAACATAACATCAGACAGATCATAATCGATATCGAGATAGTGATCGTTGAAACTGTTGTTTTGTTCCGGGTCCAGCACCTCGAGCAAGGCTGCCGCCGGATCGCCACGGAAATCGGAACCGAGCTTGTCGATCTCATCGAGCATAAAGACAGGATTGTTCGTCCCGGCTTTTTTCATGCCCTGGACGATCTTGCCTGGCATCGCACCAACATAGGTACGGCGATGGCCACGGATTTCGGATTCATCATGGACGCCACCCAGCGCCACACGGACGAACTTACGGCCGGTCGCACGGGCAATCGATTTACCCAACGAAGTCTTACCCACACCCGGAGGACCGATCAGGCACATGATGGAGGAACGGACTTTATCGGTACGTTGCTGAACGGCAATATATTCCGTGATACGTTCTTTGACTTTTTCCAGACCGTAATGATCTTCGTCGAGAACTTTCTGCGCCTTGACCAGATTTTTCTGCAGGCGTGTTTTCTTGCCCCACGGCACGGACAGCATCCAGTCGAGATAATTCCGCACGGTGGAATATTCACCGGCCATCGGATTCATCAGCTTGAGTTTCTTCAGTTCGGATTCCGCTTTTTCCTTGGCTTCCTTGCTGAAGTTTGTCGCCTTGATCTTCTCTTCCAGTTCCTTGACATCGGTCTGGTTGTCGTCACCGTCATTCAGTTCTTTCTGAATGGCTTTGATCTGTTCG
>DASWYT010000219.1:0-6759 GCA_036404835.1 Alphaproteobacteria bacterium
AAAACGCACAAAATCCATCCGCCTGAAATTATTGCGTATCTGGAAAGATACACGCCTGTTGCTGAAACCTGTGGTTATTTTGTCGGGTCTCGGTTATCTGGTGGACGCATTCGATATCATGACCTTCAGTGTCGTGCGGACCGCCAGTCTCAAATCATTGGGACTGGAAGGGGATGCCCTGACCAGTGCGGGTATGATGATCGTCAATCTGCAGATGGGCGGAATGATTATTGGCGGCATTGTGTGGGGCGTACTCGGTGACAAGCTGGGCCGCCTGAAAATCATGCTGGCGTCGATCATGATATATTCCGTGGCCAATATCGGAAATGGTTTTGCCGTCGGGGTTCCTGATTATGCGGTCTGGCGTTTTATGGCGGGTTTTGGACTCGCCGGTGAAATCGGGGCGGCGGTCACGATTGTATCTGAATCACTTCCCCGAACAAAACGCGGCCTGGGTGTGATGGTCATTGTGTCCTGTGCGGCCATGGGTGGATTATTGGCTGGTTTTATCGGACAGATAGTGCCATGGCGCGTGGCTTATGTGATCGGTGGTGTCGCCGGTCTCGTGCTTCTGGCCTTGCGGATTTCCGTCAAGGAATCGAAAATCTTCGAACATATGGTGCATGACCGTAAAATCGAGCGCGGCAATGCGTGGATGATTCTTTCACGCGGACATTTGCTCAGGGCCTATATACGATGCCTCCTGATCGGTGTGCCTGTCTGGTATATTATCGGTATTCTGGTGACATTATCGCCGGAATTTGCAAAAGAGAATGGCGTAAGCGGCGTCGTGACGGCCGGTACCGCCGTCAGTCTGAGTTTTGGCGCGGCCCTGATCGGTGAATATGTGTGCGGCATTTTATCCCAATTGTGGCAAAGCCGCCGAAAGGCGCTGATTGTCTTTATGGGAGTTGGAACATTTGTCATCGGTGGCTTCTTCACCCTGCCGCTGACGACATCCACCCAGTTTTATATCTATATCGCCATGCTGGGCTTTATCTTCGGTTATTGGGTGACATTCAACACGACCATAGCTGAACAGTTCGGCACGAACCTGCGTGCGACGGTGGCGACATCGATCCCCAACCTGGTCCGTGGGTCGGTCATTCCGCTGAATATGATGATGGCTTGGCTGCACCAGACAATGGGTTATACTTATCACCAGTCCGGTCTGTATCTGGGGATAGGTGTCATGAGCGTGGCATTGATCGCCCTGTGGTTCACACCGGAAACATTCCACCGCGATCTTGAGTTTGTCGAAAAATGATCATCCTGCCTTGCCCGAAACGTCCTGACCTGGATTGCATCGCCGGGGCTGTGGCTTATGCGGAATATCTGACCAAGGCCAAAGGGCAAACGGCGCGTGTCTGGATTTGCGGCACGCCGGATGCCGAAGCGGAATTCTACCTGCATAAATATCCGCATCTGGTGTTTGCCAATGATGAGGATGTGGCCAGCGCCAAGGCCTTTATTCTGGTCGATTTCAGCGTCAAGGATATCCTGCCGCCCAATGTATCAGCGCACAAAGTGATCCAGGTGATCGACCACCGCAATTTCACCACGCCGCATGACGATTTCCCGAATGCGGATGTGCATATCGATATGGTCGGTGCCGCCGCCACGCAGATCACCGAATATTTCATGCACGACAAAGTCGAACTGTCACCGGAATCGGCCGCGATGCTGCATGGCGCGATTGTCACGCATACATTATGCCTGCGCAGTGCGACGACGACGGAACGTGATATCGCCGCGGTGGAATGGCTGAAACAATATGTACCCGATGGGGCGGAATTGGTGCGTGGCCAGTTGAAGAAACGGGCCAATGAAATCATCAGCCAGATGCCGTCCATTCTCGATACCGAAATGAAACTGGAAACCAGTTGCCTGGGCCGTTACGGTTTTACCTTGCTGGAACTGAAAGACGCCGCCGATTTTTGGGCAAAACATTACAAGATGATCAAGGATTGGGCTAAATCCAAGAATTTCCCGGTGATCGTTGATATTATCGACCCTATCCGCAATGAATCGATCATCTATGTCAGCAAGGATGATTATTGCGCGCTGCTGGCCGACAGATTATCCGCGCAGGCAAAAGAAAATGTCTTCCTGCTGGATCCAGCCTGGTTCCGCAAGCAGATTATTCCGTTGTTGAAATAGTTCCCGGCGACACCATCGGATCATCTTTATCCGGTGCTTTCTCTGTCTCCGGAATCGCTTTCGGGCCATAGAGTGGGCGGTCTTTTAAGCCCAGGCGCCCGATAAAGGGCAGTTTCAGCGCCGGACGTGCAACGTCAATACCGAAACACAGGCCAAGGATATTCACTTCAAATCCTTCGGCCAGACCAACGGTGATACCGAATAAACCATATAATGAGAATTGATAACCCGTACCGGTTTCAGAACGCGCAAAGAATTTTCCATCATCGACCCAGTCCTTGCCGATGGCATGCGGCGGCAGTTCCACATAAATCCCCGGCGTATGACGGATCATATAGGCGATGAATGAATTGCTGTTCGGGCCGGGGAAGAGACGATAAGAATCCGGGTATGGATAATGCTTCGCCGCTATTTTCAATTGCGGAATCATTTTTTCCGCACCCGCGCCTTTCAGCTCGAATAATAATTCCGGTTCATGATCGAACCATTTGCGGTCCGGCAGGTCGCGTTCGATACTGACGACGCCCAGACCGCGCCGGCTGCGCCAGCCGACCACCTGATAGACGTTATAAAATGACGCATTCTTGTCTTTCGTCGCGATCCAGCTATGCACGGCATAATTGCCCCGCCAGCCATGTGCTCTTGCTGCATAAATCTGTACGATGGCGCGTTTTTCCTGATCCGGTTTCGGCGCAATGCCAACCGATTCCCGGCTGGCCTTTTGCCAGTCATTACCGTTCTGGAACACGGATATCAATAAGGGAAGGGAAACGAGAAGGAGGAATATCAGAGCGTATTTCATGGGATTGATATAGATCGGGAGGAAGGAATTATCAATATTCAGCCCTGATAAACCGCACTATTCCCGCTATGCTCGAATACTTCGATGGAATGCAACACCACGCGGCCTTCGGTTTCGTCCACCACGCGCGGCTGGATGAAATCATAGATAAATTTGGCGAATGATTCACAACCGATTGCAGGCAAGACACGTAACTGAATCAGACCCTTGGCGTCCAGTTCTTTGAACGTCGTCAGCTCCGGGTCATCGGCGGCGATACAGGTGGTGTGATCGAAATGTTCTTCGAGAAACGCCTTGACCCATTTCAATCCGCCGAAATCATAGACCCAATGGCGTTCATCCAGTTCTTCGCTGGCAAAGATCATTTTGACGCCTAATGCATAACCATGCAGAAATTTACAATGACTATCGGCGCGCCATTGGCGGAAGGTGCAGCTAAAACCGCGTTCGGGGGAATAGGTTTTTGTGGCGAAATAACGCGCCATACCGGATCAGCCGGCGTCCTGCAATTTACTGGCCAGCGCTTCCAGGCGGTTGGTCAGATGCTGGACGGCGGCCACATCGACATCCTGCTGGCGCTGGACTTTCTGTGCCGTTTCCGGGGCAGGGGCGCCATCCAGTTGTTCTTTGGCACTCAGCAATTCATCGGCCAGAATGATGGATGCCAGCACCATCTGATAGCTTTCAGATGCAGCGGCACCGGTCTTGGCGATCTCGCGCAATTTCTGGTCGACATACAGCGCCAGTTGCTGGACGCGGCGTTCCTGACCTTCATCACAGGCGATGGTATAAGGACGGCCCTGCAGGGTGATAACCACATTCGGCATAGTCTTGGTCTTTCTTTTAGTTGCCTGTACCGGTGCGTTGCAGATAAGTTTCCAACTGGGCGATAGTATTGTTCAGTTCCTTGCTGACCGTGCGGTTCTTTTCACGCTCAACTTCGCATTGTTCGTTCAGGGTCTGCATACGTTTGGTAAAAGCCTGATCGACGGCGGCAATCGCGCGATCCAATTGTTCCAAAGCGGCGGTTAAAGCACTCATCGTCGTCCCCTGAAAGGCTGATAATATGATAATCACATCATAAAGCCCTTGGCCTTTGGGCGCAATGCTTGTTTTCGGGGGAAATCGCCGTAAAATTAACGCATAAAACCCGTTTTCTCAGGATTTACAACCATATGACGACAGCATCCTACCAATCGCTCGCCACCGCCCTCCGTTTCCTGGCGGTTGACGGGGTCGAAAAGGCCAAATCCGGCCATCCGGGCCTGCCGCTGGGGATGGCCGATGTGGCCACCGTCCTGTTCAGGGATTTCCTGAAATTCGATGTCACCCAGCCGGACTGGCCGGATCGCGACCGTTTCATTCTCTCCGCCGGTCATGGGTCGATGCTGCTTTATGCGTTGTCTTATCTGACGGGCTACAAAGCCATCACGCTGGATGATCTGAAAAATTTCCGCCAGTTGCACAGCCGCACGCCGGGACACCCGGAACATGATATCGCCATCGGGATCGAAATGACCACCGGACCGCTGGGGCAGGGTATTGCGACCTCCGCCGGTTTCGCTTTGGCGGAACAAATCCTGCAGGCACGTTTCGGCAAGGATATCGTCAATCACAAAACATGGGTGATCGCATCGGATGGCGACATGATGGAGGGCATCAGCCACGAAGCCTGTTCGCTGGCTGGGCATTTGCAACTGGGCCATCTCAATGTGCTGTATGACAGCAACCAGATTTCTATCGACGGCGATACATCATTGTCCTTCACGGAAAATGTCGGCGACCGTTTCAAAGCCTATGGCTGGCATGTCGTGTCCTGCGACGGTCACAATGTTGATGATATCAAAAAAGCCCTGCAAGCCGCAGCGGATGAAACAGGCAAGCCGACTTTAGTGATTTGCAAAACCACCATCGGTTTCGGTTCGCCGAACAAAGCCGGTTCGCATGATGTGCATGGCTCGCCATTGGGTGATGCTGAAATGAAAGCCACGCGCGAAGCTCTGGGCTGGACGCATGAACCCTTCCATGTGCCGGATGATCTGTTGGCGGGCTGGCGCGCAATTGGTACACAAGGCAAAGCGATCCGCGAGAATTGGGAAAAAAATCTCTCCAGCCATGCCGAACGCACGCAATTTGAAGCCTATCAAAAAGGCGATGTGCCGGACGCCGTGACCGTCGCGCTCAAAGAACTGAAAGACAATGCGATTGCCACCAAACCGGCCCAGGCGACGCGTAAATCCTCTAGTGATGCATTGGAAAAAATCGTTCCTGCCATGCCGTTTATCATTGGCGGTTCGGCCGATCTGACACCGTCGAACAACACACGCACCAAAGAGATGCGTGATATCAAGCCGCATGATTATGCCGGTAATTACGTGCGTTATGGCGTGCGTGAACATGGTATGGCCGCAATCATGAACGGGATGGCGTTGCATGGTGGTCTGGTGCCCTATGCCGGGACGTTCTTCACCTTCAGCGATTACAGCCGCCCGGCAATCCGCCTGGCCGCCCTGATGCAGCAACGTGTCATTCACGTGATGACGCATGATTCCATTGGCCTGGGTGAAGACGGCCCGACGCACCAGCCGGTCGAGCATCTGGCCGCTGTCCGTGCGATTCCGAATGTGCAGGTCTTGCGCCCGGCCGATCTGGTCGAGACGATCGAATGCTGGGAACTGGCGCTGGCGAAAAAAGATGCGCCGACCATTCTGGCGCTATCCCGTCAGAATGTTCCAGCCCTGCGCGATGATGCCACTGAGAATTTATCCGCGCGTGGCGGTTATATCTTACAGGATGCGGCAAAACCGGATGTCGTGCTGATCGCCACAGGAACGGAAGTTTCACTGGCTGTTGATGTGGCGAAAGCACTGGCAGAGAAGGGCAAGCAGGCACGTGTTGTTTCAATGCCATGCCGCGAAATCTTCCTGCAACAATCCGCAGCCGACCAGCAAAAGATTCTGGGCAACACCAAACGCATCGTGATCGAAGCGGGTATCAAACAAGGCTGGGAAGGTATCCTGGGTGCGGACGGCATTTTCTGCGGCGTCGATCATTTCGGCCTGTCCGCACCATATCAGCAGGTCTACGCAGAGTTTGGCCTGACGGTCGAGGCTATTTTGAAAAAACTGAGCGCATAAAGCAGAATGTCTATGGTTCGTTTCTGATGTCGTGCAGGGTTTTCTTCAGGTAATATTCGTTTGTGATTTTTTGTCCGGCACTCTTAAGCTGGCGTAATGCTTTGTTCATGCCGTCTTTTTTCTCTGCTTTAAAATCAGATCGTGTCATATAAACTGTTTCCGCCAACAGTAAATGACCCAGCTTAGGTTGGCGCAAGACAAGTTCTTCCGCGCTGTCCGCCCAGATGCGAATCATTTTGTGGATTTTCTTAAGCGGCAAAACATGCTCATCGGGATGTTTGCTGAACGCTTCCTGGACACGCAGGATACGATTGATGTGAACGCGGCTGTCCTTATCTTCAATATCTTGAGCAGCCTCGGCAAAAGTCTTTTTGGTCATGAAAAGGACATCCTGTTTTAAAGAGGACCGTACCATAGGTACTTTTTTAAAATATGTCAAATATAAAATGGCCTGTTTATGCAGTTTTTGGCCCAAACAGGCTTTCTGATCCATACCGCACCGCAACTTGTTTAACGGGCCAAAAACCCTTACAATCCGCCCATCATCAAATAGACACATATGGAGTAAAAAGATGACCATTAAAGTTGGTATTAACGGCTTTGGCCGTATTGGCCGCCTGGTGTTCCGCGCTGCTGCGAAGAACCCGAATATCGAGATCG
>DASWYT010000220.1:0-14552 GCA_036404835.1 Alphaproteobacteria bacterium
CCGGCAACGCGGTTTTTCAGACCTAGCATGACATGCTCCGCTGAGGATGAAAAAGGATAGTCAAATCCATAAAGAGTAATATATAATGAAGGATACGAAATAGCCATCGTTCTTTTTGTCCAGGAGAATTGTCATCGCCATTACCATTCAATCTGTTGCCGATACACCGGTCATGCCGCACAGTTTGCAGGGACATTTCCTGATCGCCATGCCGAGCATGGAAGATCCGCGCTTTCATCAGGCCGTGATCGTTGTGCTGGAACATGACGCAAAAGGCGCGATGGGATTGATCATCAACCGCCGCCTGGATGATTTAAGTTTCGCCGATCTGATGCAACAGGTAAAAACCGGCAAGAATGAAGAGCGTGACCTGGCTCTTGCCCTGCCGGAATTGGCGGTGCATTTCGGTGGCCCGATGGAAGTTGGTCGTGGCTTCATTCTCCATTCGCCGGATGTGATGCTGGCGCACAGTAAAAAACTTTTGCCGGAACTGGCGCTCAGCACATCGGTTGATATGCTTGAAGCGATGGCACAGGAACGCGGCCCGCGCCAGGCTTTATTGGCGCTCGGTTATGCCGGTTGGGGCGCGGGCCAATTGGAAACGGAATTCCAGGATAATGCCTGGCTGCATGCGCCACTAGACAATGAACTGATCTTCAATATCCCGGCGGAATTATGTTGGGAAGCGGCATTGGCCAGTGTCGGTATCAGCCTGTCCAATTTCTCCAGCACCAGCGGGCATGCTTAAAACGGTCTGTCTTTATAAGCCGCAACGGCCAGTTGATCGACGCGTTCATTATGTGCGTGGCCGTCATGGCCTTTGACCCAGTGCCAGGTGATCTGGTGCGGGGCGGTGGCATCGAGTAATGCCTGCCACAATTCCTGGTTTTTCACCGGTTTCTTATCCGCCGTTTTCCAGCCGCGCGCCTGCCACGCGGTGATCCATTCCATGATGCCTTTGCGCACATATTGGCTGTCGGTATAGACATCGACGATACAGGCACCTTTCAATGCTTTCAGGCCTTCGATAGCGGCGGTCAGTTCCATGCGGTTATTGGTCGTTTCCGCCTCGTAACCGCTCAATTCTTTTTCGGTCGCGCCATGGATCAGGATAGCCCCCCAGCCGCCCGGGCCAGGATTACCACTGCATGCGCCGTCTGTGTAGATTGTAACGTGTTTCATGCAACTTGCTTTTTGATGGAATTAATATCTGGTGGATTGTCGAAAGTCAGATCATTCTCGCAAATCCAGCGTTGCGGGATGCCTACAATTGCTTCATAGACCAGATCGATTGAACCGAATAAAGCTTCATCTTTATTGAAACCAAGTTCAGCCGCAGCGGCATAGACTTTATCGGCATTGATGCCTTCAATTTCCATCAAGGGTGCCAAGCCTGGCCAGCTATCGATAGTGACTTCCAGACCGTCACGTCCCCAGATCTCGCGATAGCTTTCATGGAAAGCGGTTTTGTGGAAACCGCAAGCTTCGAGATGACGGACAGCTAATTCCACCGATGGGGCGGGCATTTGGATTTCTTCCGTTCCATCGATAGCATTGCGATCAACAACGCGCTTAATGGCGGTGGTAACGCCATCAACTTCCTGGCGCACACGGGCCCACCGATCAGTAAGATGTGGGCTATGCAACAGCACACGGCGCATCATATATTCCGGTTGTATCATAGTAAAACCGGAATTTTGCAATTTCTGGCGAATATCATCTTTATTGACAGGGCAGTATTTCAGCTCAATTTCTTTATCCATGTCCAATCTCCGGTTGCAGGATGTTGAATGTAACATGAGCGGTCAATTTTGGAAACGAGCTGGTCGAAACCTGATCGATTGTAGCTTGTGATACGCGATGTTGATGTGGTGTCATAGCGATCAGATCGCAGATTAAACCGGGTTCCGGTAGTGCGAAAGAATAAGATAAATTTTGTGTGGCTATGCAAATCATGCCATCCGGTACGGCAAAGAGGGTGTCTTTGTGCTTGATCTCGGTATAAAGCCGTTGGCGCAACTCCAACAGATGGTTTTCAGCCGGATCGACCAGAATGACAATCCCGTCCGGTTTCAGCACGCGGTGGAATTCATGCCAGACTGGAAAACCGAAGGCGCAGATAATCACATCAAGACTCCGCGCCGGAAAAGGCAGCTGGCGGTTGCTGGCGACCAGCCAGGTCACATCTTTATGGGTTTTTGCCGCCGCACGGACGGCATGTTTGGAAATATCCAGCCCGTATAAATCCGTATCGGGCAAAGCATTTTTGATGCGGCCGAGATAATAACCTTCACCGCACCCGGCATCGAGAATAACATTGCGGTTGCCGATCTGTGCGATGATGGCATCGATGATGGGATTATAATGGCCGGTCTTCAGAAAGCGACGACGGGCCTGGACCATGTCCGGTGAGTCACCGGGATCTTTCGATTGTTTCGCATGGACGGGCAATAAATTGAGATATCCTTCTTTGGCCCAGTCGAAACTGTGATTGCCGGAACAGCGTGCAATATTGTCTTTGCTGATAAGCGGCAATCCATCGAGGGGACAACGTAAATTCATGCGGCCAAAATGCGCGGCAGATTGAATGTCACATCTTCCTCAAACACGATCACATCTTCCATCGTCGTTGCAAAACGCTCCTGGCAGGCAGTGATAATGTCCTGGACCAGATCGTCCGGGGCCGATGCGCCGGAACTTAAGCCCAAAGTTTTCACACCCTCAAACCAACTCCAGTCGAGTTGCGTGACATCATCAATCAGATAGGCGTTCTTTGCACCAGCCGACAAAGCGGCTTCTTTCAGGCGGTTGGAATTGGAAGAATTCTTTGCACCCACCACGATAAACAGATCGGCGCGTGGGGCGATATTTTTGACAGCGCCCTGACGGTTGGTGGTGGCGTAACAAATATCTTCTTTTTTCGGCGCGTTGATGTTGGGGAAACGGTCTGTCAGCGCGGCGATAATATCGGCAGTTTCATCGACGGATAAGGTTGTCTGCGTCACATAGGCCAGATTATCCGGGTCTTTCACCTGTAACGTGGCGACATCATTGACCGTTTCAACCAGCAACACCTGTCCCGGCGGTAATTGCCCGGTCGTTCCCAGAACTTCGGCATGTCCTGCATGTCCGATCATAATGACCTCCCGTTTCAACCGGTCGTGCAGATCGACTTCGCGATGCACTTTTGTGACAAGGGGACAGGTGGCATCGAGATGGAAAAAATTGCGCTCTTGCGCTTCGGCAACCACATCCTTGCTGACGCCGTGCGCGGAAAACAGGACGGGCTGTTGCGTGTCGGGAATATCGCTTAGTTGCTTGACGAAGATGGCGCCTTTTTCTTCCAGGCGTGACACGACATGCGGGTTATGGACAATCTGGTGGCGCACATAAACCGGCGCACCGAATTTTTCAATAGCCTTTTCAACCATTAAAATAGCCCGTTCCACCCCGGCGCAAAATCCCCGTGGCCCGGCTAACAGAATGTGCAGGCTTGTTTTCTCAGTCATGAAATCTATGTAGCAAAAAGAAGATGGCATCGCCAATGGCAAAAATGCCACGATGTTTGTGCAGGAAGAGGGGATAATATGAAGCATCATGCTTATCTGTCACCACATACGCTCAATTACCGTTTACAGACGGGACAATTCTTAAACCAGCCTGCTTTTAATATTTACGAGGTTGAATCGTCTGATCCTCAACCGAAATATGTGATCGGTGTGGATTACCGTCTCAATGTTCGTGATATAAAAGATATGGGTGTCATTAAAAAGCCCATCCAGTCATTTACTTATAAGGAAGCACGTTTGATGGGTGATAGTGCCGAAAAGATACTGTCTTTTCTGGGTAATATTGGATCGGAACAAGAATTAACAGAATGTTTAGCGCTTATAAATGTAAATAAGGCAACAGTTTAGTTTTAAAAAGACAATCTTAAACTGTGTCCGCTAAAATTGAGGGACAGTCCGTCCCGTCTCCAAAGATCATCCATGCCAACACCAAATTTGCCGCCGGAACATCTTGTGAGCCTGCTGTCATCAGCGGCTAAAAAATATCCGGATCGTGCGGCAATCGATTTGTTGGGGCGCACTATTTCCTATGCACAACTCTGGCGTGAGGTTGAGCAGCTTGCGGCCGGTCTGCAACAATTCGGTGTCGGTAGGGGCAGCAAAGTCGCCCTGATGCTGCCGAACTGCCCGTCTTATCTGCGTTATTATTTTGCGACACTGCTGATCGGCGGCACTATCGTGAATCTCAACCCGCTTTATACGGCGCATGAGATTGGGGAACATATGCATCATGTCTCCGCCGATTATATCGTCACGCTCGACCTGACGAAGTTGGTAGAAAAAACATTGCCGCTGCGCGGCCAAAGCGGTTTGAAAAAAATCATCCTTTGTTGCCTGGCGGATGATTTGCCGTGCGTGAAAAAATGGGGATTCAAAGTCACCAAATACCGCGAGCTTTATCGCGGGACACATAGCGATGTGGTGCGTCATCAGGATATTGTCGCACACGCCCCGGCCAAACCGGACCATCTTCCAACGATTGATCCATCAACCGATGTCGCCGTATTGCAATTCACCGGCGGGACGACCGGTAAGAGCAAGGCGGCCATGCTGACCCATGCCAATCTGATGGCCAATGCGCGACAATGCCGTGAATGGTTTTATGGGGCGGAGGAAGGCAAGGAAATTTTCCTGGCCGTCATTCCGTTCTTCCATGCCTTTGCCCTGACAGCGATTGTGCATCTGGGGATTTCTATCGGCGCAACATTGATTGCGCTGCCACGTTTTGAACTGAAGCAATTGCTCAAGGCTATTCACAAAACCCGCCCGACGATTTTCCAGGCCGTCCCGACGATTTACACGGCGATCAATAATGCCAAGGATCTGCACAAATATAATCTGCGTTCGATTAAATTATGTGTGTCCGGCGGTGCGCCTTTGCCTTTGGAAGTGCGGCAGAATTTTGAGAAACTCACCGGTTGCAAACTGGTCGAAGGTTATGGCCTGACGGAATGTTCGCCGGTGGCCTGTTGCAATCCGCTGGATGGCCGCCCGATCAAGGATAAATCCATCGGCCTGCCTTTACCGGGAACATCTGTGACGATCATCGCGATGGATGATAAAACAAAGATTATGCCACAGGGTGAGATCGGCGAGATTTTCATCTCCGGCCCGCAAGTGATGAAAGGCTATTACAACCAGCCGGAAGAAACCGATAAAGTCCTGATCGATGGTCTCTTATCCACGGGGGATGTCGGTTATATCGATGTGGATGGCTATGTGTTTATCGTTGACCGCCTGAAAGACCTGATTATTTGCGGCGGTTATAATGTCTATCCAAGCCATGTCGAGGATGCGGTGTATAAACATCCGGCGGTGGAAGAATGTATCTGTGCCGGGATACCGGATGAGTATCGCGGTGAAGCGATCAAGATCTGGGTCAAATGCCGTGAGGGGATGAATGTATCGCGCGACGATCTGCGCGATTTCCTGAAAACATATTTATCGCCGATTGAATTGCCGAAACATATCGAATTCCGTGACGAGCCTTTGCCTAAGACACTGATCGGCAAACTATCCCGCAAGGATATACTGGCTCAGGAAAAAACCACATCACAGGGTTGAAACATGTCTGACAATGAAAAAGCGCAACTGCGCCGCGATTTGAAAGAATGGTGCGCCGGGCATGTCCCGGCAATGAACCAGCAACATGCCGCGCAGATCGCGGAACAAATCGTTACCACATTAAAAAGCCATGTGGCTGGCGGTGTGATCAGCTGTTATTTATCGCTGACGGACGAGGTTGACTCACAACCTTTGATGCAGGCTTTGTGCCGGGCCGGTTACCGGATTGTTCTGCCGGTCGTAATCACCAAGGAACGGCCACTGGTTTTCCGCCTGTATCATGATGGCGATAAACTGATCAAGGATGCGGCCGGCCTGCCGGTTCCTCATGCGGATTCCATCGAACTGGTGCCGGATGCGGTGATCGTCCCCATCCTGGGTTTCAATGACAAGAATTTCCGCCTGGGCCGTGGCGGTGGTTATTACGACCGGACCTTAAGCACGCTCCAGCCGATTTTGACCATCGGTCTGGGCTATGAGGCGCAAAAAGTCGATTTCACACCGGACGGGCATGATATCCCGCTGGATTATATTGTCACGGAATCGCAAATTCGTGCGGCAAACAGCTTGTTTTAAACCTTTGGCACTGTCATCATTGCGCTTATGAAGATTCTTTTTATCGGTGATATTTTCGGCCGCCCGGGCCGCGATGCCATAGCGCGCTACCTGCCGGAACTGCGTGCGCAGCATAAACCTGATTTCGTGATTGCCAATGGCGATAATGCCGCGCATGGCACGGGACTGATCCCATCCCTGGTCAAGGAACTCTATGAACTTGGCATCGATATGCTGACCGGTGGCGATCATATCTGGGATCAAAAGGAAATGGTCGCACATCTGGACCGCGCACCGTTCGTCCTGCGACCCTTGAACTTCCCGCCCAATACACCGGGCAAAGGCTGGATCGAACTGGCTACACCATCAGGCACAAAACTGGCCATTGTGCATCTGCAGGGTCGCGCACTGATGGAAGGCCGCCTGGTCGATAATCCGTTCCAGGCGATTGACGATCTTTTGAAAAAAATTTTGCACAAGAATATCATCGTCGATCTGCATGCCGAAGCAACGTCCGAGAAAATGGCGATGGCGCATTATCTCGATGGACGTGTGACGGCGGTGCTGGGAACGCATACGCATGTGCCGACGGCCGATGCGCGTATCCTCAAAGGCGGTACGGCGGCGATGACCGATGTCGGTATGACGGGATGTTATGATTCCGTGATCGGAGCCGATCCGGTGGCGCCCGTGCAGAAATTCGTCACCAGCGTCAGATATCAACGCCTGCAACCCGCCGAAGGCGAGGGCGTGTTATGTGGCGTGGTTGTGACACTGGATGAAAAGTCCGGCCGCGCGGAAGCCATCGAACCGGTGCGTGGTGGTACGATTTAATGCAGGGCCGAATGCGGGCCGTTGCGATGTTTCAGGATAGCGCTTTGCAGGCCTCCCAATAATTCATCCCGTTGTTCTTCCGTCATGACATCATGACCTTGTTCAAAAACCAGATGCAATGTTTCATAATGGAGATTGATGATCTCAGTGCTTTCCGGGTCTGATTTTTTCAGATGCTCGGTAAAATACAATAAGCTATCGGCGATTGTGCTGATAATCGGATAAGCGAACATGCCGCTGTTTGATTTCAGTTCCACGGCTGCGCTGAATGTGGCGCGCAGCCAGTGAATGGGCGGCCGTTCCGTCTCATGGGGATTTTTCAGATAATGAACGGCGCTGTTGATCTTTTGCAGTTCACGTTGTGCGATAAACGGGAATTCCTGTCGCGCGGCACGCAATCGCTGTTCTGCTTTCAATAGGCGCTGATATTCAAAACCACCATTACCCAGTTTCTGTTTCAGCGTATTGGTTGGATAAGAAACGACCACGGACTGCTCTCTTTTCTGTCCTGATACGATGGTTGATGGAGGGGCAGGTTTGTACATCATAACATATCACTCTTCCCCTTCAGGGCTTCCATAGCGGACAAGGCTGTGGGTATCTCTGAATCATCATAAGAAGAGCGGCGTTCAGCCGTAATATCATGGTCGCGGCGGCGGCGGTCCGGCCCGACGAAATAAGGGGTGCGTACGAATGCGCGCGGCGTTTCGACAATATGGATCAGATGGCTGACCAGGCTGTGCATGGTGAATGGTTTGATGATCAGATCGCTGGCACCCGCATCGCGGATTTGTTTAACGCGCTCCGCCGGGCTGTGACCAGTGACGACGATGATCGGCACATGAGGCAGCGGGCTGTCGGGATGGTTGCGGACTCTCTGAATGAAGTCGAGTGCCGTGCGGTCCGTGGCCGGCCAGTCCAGCACGATCATGTCGGGTCTGAAACGATTATAGAAGTCCCAGCCCTGTTCTGCATGGGCCGCCATATCAATCATGCCAATGCCCAGATCCAGCAGCAATGAACGCATCAGCAAGCGAACCGGCGGATTTTCGTCAATGATCAGGACGCGTATATTTGTGAGTCGATACGGCATCGCAGTGGGTTCTCCTTTGCGTTCTTATATCTTTCCATAAATATGTTAATAAATCAGGAATCTGGTCTTTTTGTTGCTTTTATCCAGTTAAAAATTCTGCCAGCCGGTTGAAAAGACACATAAAAAAAGGCGGCCAATCTGGCCGCCTTTTGGAACTTAACGGAGGATGTGAGTCGCTTAGGCGACTTCTTTTTCTGGCGCCGCAACAGGTTTGCCATTGGCTTCCGGGTCACGCAGCACATAACCACGACCCCAGACGGTTTCGATGTAATTGTGACCGCCGGTCATCTGAGCCAGCTTCTTACGCAGCTTACAGATAAACACGTCGATGATTTTTACTTCAGGCTCGTCCATGCCGCCATAGAGATGGTTCAGGAACATTTCCTTGGTCAGTGTCGTGCCTTTGCGCAGGGACAGCAATTCCAGGATGCCGTATTCTTTACCGGTCAGGTGCAATGGCTTGCTGTCGACATCGACGGTGCGTGCGTCGAGGTTAACGGCCAGCTTGCCGGTATAGATGATGCTTTGTGCGTGGCCTTTGGAGCGGCGGACAATGGCGTGGATACGGGCCAGCAATTCGCGCTTGTCGAATGGCTTGGTCAGGTAATCGTCAGCACCGAAGCCGAGGCCTTTGATTTTATTATCCAATTCGGTTAAGCCCGACAGGATCAGGATCGGTGTCTCAACGCGCGCATCGCGCAGGCGGCGCAACACTTCGTAACCATCCATATCCGGTAACATCAGATCCAAAAGGATGATGTCGTAATCATAAAGCTTGCCGATCTCGAGACCGTCTTCACCAAGGTCGGTGATATCGGTGACGAAACCTTCATTCTTGAGCATGAGCTCAATGCTCTTGGCGGTCGAGCTGTCATCTTCAACTAATAGTACGCGCATGATTTCCTCCTATGCGGACATCTTTAATAATCTCGTGGTGCAAGTCCTGTTGATTCGTTTTTATGCAGGACTCGCGATTAATCTTAATTAAGATTAACATGGATCCACTTTTTCAGCAAATGTTTAATGTGAGGTTAATGTAAATTGATTTTTCAGCATTAATTCCGTTTACATTACATAGTGATAATAAAAAATGCCATCGTGTTTTTGATATTCATTCTCGCCATTGCTTTATTATGGAATAAATCAGTATGACTGGACCCGTAAAGAAAGAAGTGAATGACAGGTGTGAGCGTTCACCTGTTAGCAAGAATTACCGGGGCAAGATCGGGACATGATTGATCCCTGGATTACCGAACATCTGACACCTGACCTGTCCCGCCTGACCGCGCCGGTGTCGCTTATCGTCTTTATCATGATCATTGATGGCTTGTCGCGCCTGGTGCCGGCGATCCGTGATCATCTGCGCCCGCTTTTGGGGGTTCCCTTTTCATTTTTCAATGGGTTGCAACAGAAACTGGCGCGCTCCAGCCGTTCGAGCGCCGATCTCCATCGCCGCGGCGTGATTGCGGTCCTGCTGATCATCGGTCTTGGAATTGTGTTGGCTTATATATGTGAGCGTCTGGGGATGCAGTCGCGTCATTTCGCCACAATCATCTGGTTCACCGTGTGGCGCTGGTCCGTCGGTTGGACAATCGCCCGTGATATCATAGCGTTGCCCAAAGCGGATGCCCGACAGGGCCGCGCTGTTTTTGCCCGCCGCAAAATGCCGGTCTTTACAAACCTGCCGGATCAGGCCGATGCCGCGGCGGTTTATCGTGTCACGATCGAGACGCTGGCCCTGACGCTGGTGCATGGATTATTTGCGCCGCTGACTTATGCGTTGATCTTTGCCGTCTTTGGCTATGCGCCGCTTTATGGTGCGGTATTGGGTGTGATGGGGACGGCCCTGGCGGAAGTGCGCCCGACCGATGCCACGCAACGCCAGTTCCAGACACTGGCACAGGCCATCGGTAACGGCATTTTGTTCCTGCCGTCACGCATTGCCGGATTTGTCTTGATTCTCGCTGCTTTATTTACGCCAAAGGCCAATATTTTGACCGGCGTCACCCGGATGATCCGCCAGGGTCATCTTTATCCGGTCTTTAGTTTGGGTTGGGTGATGGCGGCCATCAGCGGTATTTTCGGCATTGCTTTTCAAACCACCGGCCAGGACTGGCTGGGGGGTAGTCATGCGACGGCGCGGATCGAAAAAACCATGCTGGCTCGCGTCTTGTGGCTGCATGTCGTGACGGTGCTGATGGTGGTTCTGATCTTGTGCGCGGTGATGTTGTTGTCTATTTATAAAGCATGACCGCACAAGCAAAAACTCTCGAAAATTCGCCTTTCTCCGATATTCTCCCGCTGCTGGAACATCTGCCGGATGCACCACAGACTATGCCGTTGCAATCGCTCGCCAGCCTGTTCCAGAAACAACGTGTGACGACAACGCAATTGCCGTTCCTGGAATTCCTGCAACGCTGGCAAAAAATCATTGCGGTGAATCATCCGCGCCTTTGCCTGTATGCCAGCGCCTATGACGCGCCGGACAATGCCGCTGCGCAGACTGAAAAAAATATTGCGGCCTGCAACAACCCCGCGACAGCGCTGCAACAGCAATGCCAGCAGATCAACATAGATCTGCGCGTCTATGAACTGGATCTGACGACACGCGGCATGACGGATGCACGAGCCGCCCAGGCCATGACCTATGGCATGTTGGCGGTGGAAGATAATATCGATGTGTTGGCCATCCATACATTGAGCAGCGGCGCCGATGAAGCTGCACAACAATTGCTGAAAACCGATCTGCCGGTGGAACATGGTGAGATGATTTTATCCACCGCGACCGCCCTGATGGGCCTGGATTTCTGTGCTGCGCTTGGTGCGTGCCTGGCTGCCCGCCTGGCGCAAAAACCGGTATTGCTCAGTGGCGATTTCGGCCGCGCTTTGCAGAAAGTGCTGAACAGATTATCACCGAAAGCGACAGAGCATATTTATCTGGCGAATGAAGAATTGGTGCCGGCTTTATACCAATCGCTTTATCAATTGCAGCAGGCGCGTTTTGCGATGACCTTCCTGCCATCGGCCGTATGAAACGGGTCTTCGACCAGGATTTACTGCAACGCCGTGTTCAAAACGCACAGCGCAGGCAAACCGAACCTGATTTTCTCTGGTCGCGTATTGCCGAGACGTTGCGTGATCGTTTGTACGACATCAAACGCGATTTCCCGCAGGTCGCCGAGATTGGTTGGTACAATGGCGTTATCGATGACACGCTGCACCAGGCTAAAAAAATCGATACGCTGCAAACATTGACGCCCTTTATGGCCGAGAATGGCATTTTGCCGTTCATACCACAGACGCTGGATGCGTTGGTCAGTTGCGGCGTGCTGCACTGGTCGGATGATCCGCAATTGATGCTCAAACAATATTTCTTTGCACTGAAGCAAGATGGTGTGTTTGTCGGTTCGGTGATGGGTGGCGAAACCTTGCATGAATTGCGCACAGTGCTGGCTGAAACCGAAACCGAACTTTACGGCGGCCTTAGTCCGCGTGTCTCGCCGATGATCAATGTGCAGGACCTTGCCGGGCTGATGCAGCAAACCGGTTTCGCCCTGCCGGTGGTCGATTACGACCGCATCACCGTGACCTATAAAGATTTGGGCAGTCTGTTGAAAGATTTGCGCAGCACCGGGCGCACGAATATTTTGCAGCAACGCAGCAAGCGCCCCGTGTCGAAAAAATTCTGGCAGCGGGCGGAAGAGATTTACCGTCGCGATTTCGCCGATGAACGCGGGCGGCTGGTGGTTACGCTTGATGTGATTTATCTGCTCGGCTGGGCCCCCGATCCGTCACAGCCCCAGCCAAAGGCACGGGGCAGTGCCACCGTCCATCTGGGTGAAGCGCTGGGCCGCGTCTGATTTAACTGGTTATAAAGGTAATATAATTAGTCTTGAATGACTTATATGATTATGGTATATTTAGCGTTATGAACACCGATCAAATCACCGCCTATAAAGAACGGGTTGAGGGAAAATTCCCTCCGGGTGAAGGTGTCATCGGCCAGTCCGGAAAATGGCACCCTGTCGTTAATGTTATGAAATTTAATGATAATTTTAGTGCCGAACCGCCTACAGACAATAGTCAGCCCCAAGGCCCAGCTCTCTAAAATTCAGCTTTTATAATCCGTCCGACGCATACGCTTGTAGGTATTTTAAACCTATGATAGAAATATGCCGGGTGCTTGCTTGTATGGGAAGCAAGGCACCACCCAACCTTTTCGGAAAGGGGGTGATGCCTCATGTTTAATATACTGGCTCTAGTAGCTGTATTATTGGCACTAAATGATAGTGCTCGTAATCGTTACTTAATGCACTTGAATCAACGGGTGCTGTAACACCCTTTGGTTCGGGCTATAGGGACCCATACGTCCCTATAGCTTCTCATTATATCACCGTTTTTCTGAAAATCAACAATATTTCCACCTCAGGTTGTTTTATCGTGCGGGGCGGCAAAGCTGGCCCCTTGTCCGATTCATGCCTGCATGCTACGCCAAGAATGGGTTTTGACCTTGTCACTAAAGGGATGAAGATGTTGCGGTTAGTCGTGCTACGGGAACAAACAGAACAAGAAACACGCGTGGCGGTGACGCCCGACCTGGCAAAGAAATATAATGCCGCCGGTTATCAGGTGATGATCGAGGAAAATGCCGGCCAGGCCGCCGGTTATCCTGACGAACACTATCACGCCGCCGGGGCCAGCCTCTTCACCGATATTGCCGCCGCTTTGAAAGAAGCCGATCTGGTCCTGACCGTCCAGGCGCCGTCCGTCGAACAACTGCAGCAGATGAAACAGGGTGCCGTCGTGGTCGGCATGCTCGACCCGCATCGCCAGCGTATTCAATTGGATGTGGCTGCTGCGCAGAAAATCACCTTATTCGCGATGGAACTGGTGCCGCGTATCACGCGGGCACAAAGCATGGATGTGTTGTCATCCCAGGCAAACCTCGCCGGTTATCGCGCCGTGCTGGAAGCCGCGCAACATTATAAGAAAGCCTTCCCGATGCTGATGACGGCCGCGGGTTCGATTGCCCCGGCGCGCGTGTTTGTCATGGGGGCCGGTGTCGCCGGTTTACAGGCCATTGCCACGGCAAAACGTCTGGGCGCGATTGTGTCCGCAACCGATGTGCGGATGGTCGCAAAAGAACAGGTTGAGTCTCTGGGCGCCAGCTTTGTCATGGTCGAAGATGATGAACTGAAACAGGCCGAGACCAGCGGGGGTTACGCGAAAGAAATGTCCGATGCGTACAAACAAAAACAGGCTGCCTTCATCGCCGATCATATCCAGAAACAGGATGTGGTGATCTGTACCGCCTTGATCCCGGGCCGTCCGGCACCGGTTCTGGTGACGGAAGAGATGGTCAAATCAATGAAGCCGGGTAGTGTGATCGTCGATATGGCGGTGGCGCAGGGCGGTAACTATCCGAACTCGGTCAAAGACCAGGTCGTCGAACAGCATAATGTCACCATCGTCGGTTACAGCAATCTGCCATCCCGCGTTGCGACGGATGCATCGCAACTCTATGCGAAGAATTTGCAAAACTTCCTGGCGCTGATCACCGATGCACGCGGCCCGGTCATGAGTGTCGACTGGAATGACGAGATTGTGCGTGCTTCTGCTTTAACCCATGATGGTAAATTGGTGCATCCACAATTCGGCGGCCCGGCTGCCGCCGCACCGACCCAAGCGGCGTAATATTCTATCCGATTTTTGACTGTAAACAGCAGTTTATTGTTGTATTGCAATGAAAGATATGCAAAATACACGCATGTCCGTATCACGCCGCAAATTTCTGGGAAATTTAGGAGCTGCTTTTGTAGCATCTGCTGGAACATCCGTCGCCTCTGTGACCTATACCAGCCATTTTGATTCACTTCAGATAACGCAATATGATCTGTCGACCGATAAAGTGCCGGAAGGTTTCGATCATGTTGAGGCGCATATCACAGACATCCATGCGGGCACTCCAAGTGTATCAAAGAAGAAACTCGCGCAGATCGTCACACAGGTAAACAGCCTGACCTATCAGAAAAAAGACGGTCAAAGATTACCGGTTGATTTGATCGGTATCGGTGGCGATATATTGATCAACAAACATTACGATCCCCGCACGGAATTTTTTCATCCGGAAGAAATTGCTCCTATCCTGGGTAAACTGGAAGCGCCGCTCGGTGTCTATGGTTGTTTAGGCAATCATGATTGGGACCGTATGGGACATGTTCTCCAGATCCGTCATGATGATCTGACGATGGATATCTGGGATATATTCAAAGACAATAATATCCATCTGCATGAGAATGAAATCGTTTCTTTAAACAAGGACGGTATGGAGTTCGATCTGGCGATCTTGCCGGATTATAAAACGCGTTGGAACAAGCATTTTGACAGCACGATTTTAAAAGATGTCGATAAACGTCCGACGATTGTACTCTCGCACG
>DASWYT010000221.1:0-17917 GCA_036404835.1 Alphaproteobacteria bacterium
CCGATGGGCACATTGACCTGCGTCACGGGGGTTTCCGGTTCCGGCAAATCCACACTGACCATCGATACATTGTTCGAAGCGCTGAACCAGCGCCTGATGGGCGCCCGCGCGCACCCGGCACCGTTCAAGGCCATCAAGGGGATGGAACACCTCGACAAGATCATCGATATCGACCAGTCACCAATCGGCCGCACACCGCGTTCCAACCCGGCGACTTACACTGGTGCCTTCACCTTTATCCGTGACTGGTATACCGGTCTGCCGGAATCAAAAATGCGCGGCTATCTGCCGGGTCGTTTCTCCTTCAACGTGAAGGGCGGACGTTGCGAAGCCTGCCAGGGTGACGGCGTGATCAAGATCGAGATGCACTTCCTGCCGGATGTGTATGTCACTTGCGATGTCTGCAAAGGCAAACGCTATAACCGTGAAACGCTTGAGATCACCTACAAAAACAAATCCATCGCCGACGTGCTGGATATGACCGTCGATGAAGGTTCGGACTTCTTCAAAGCCGTCCCTGCCATTCGCGACAAGATGGAAACATTGCAGAAAGTCGGTCTGGGTTATATCAAGATCGGCCAGCAAGCCACCACACTCTCCGGCGGTGAAGCGCAACGTATCAAACTGGCTAAGGAATTGTCGAAACGTGCAACGGGTCGCACGGTTTATATTCTCGATGAACCAACCACCGGTCTGCATTTCGAAGATGTACGCAAATTACTCGAAGTTCTCCACACGCTGGTCGACCAGGGCAACACGGTGATCGTCATCGAACATAATCTGGAAGTCGTCAAAACAGCCGACTGGGTCGTCGATATCGGTCCGGAAGGTGGCGATGGCGGCGGACGCGTCATGGCGATGGGTACACCGGAAGTGATTGCGGCGACCAAAGATAGCTATACCGGCCAGTATCTGAAAACATTGCTCAAACCGAAAAAAGCTGCGACGGAAAAACCGGCCGCAAACAGCTCGACGAAACGCAAAAAATCAGCCTGATTTCAGTCTTTTTTACATGCCGCCGTGTCACACACGGCGGCATTTTCTATGGTGCGCAGCGCAAAATTCAGTGATTTCAACCGCCTGCACCCCTTGGCCATAACTAGATATTCTCTCTGTAATTCTGTATAATAACCACCCCCTCTTTTCAATATAAGGAGAAAAAAGATGGATGATAAACGCTTGAGTGTTCACCTCGATAATCTGGCGATGAAATTCGATCGCCCGATGACTGTTTTCCATTCTGAGGAAACAGGTGAAACATTTGTTGGTCATACGATGCTTATCAAGAATCTAAGCCAGCTACCTAAAGATGAAACAAAGAATCGTGATCTTGTTTATTCTGAAACCGGTTATTTTTCAGCCGGCATAACTATGGATAAGCTCACACAGTATAAGGTTTCACGCAATGACCTGTCCCAAAAGATCGGTACAGAAAATCCTTTGTACCCTTCTCAATGGAACATTGCGGGTTCTGAACTTGTCAAAGACATGAAAAAGGAAGCTGCCAGAATTGCAAAACTGGACGCAGACCGCAAAGACGCCGCAAGCCGCGTCGCAACAACAATCAAAGCCAGTCACAAACGCAAAATTCTGAATTTGAAGAAATAAAGTCTGTACGTCCTTTGAAACTGGAAGCCTCCGTAAGGGGGCTTTTTTGTTATCTTGTTGTTACGGTCTTCCTCAGTGTGAATATAAAATCAATCCCCAGCTTAAACCGGTCAGTAACAACATCATCAGCACGGCGGCGCTGGCCGTGTCCTTGGCGATTTTTGCCATCGGGTGAATCTCGTGCGAGATGCGGGCGATCGTCGCTTCGATCGCCGTGTTGAATAATTCCGCCATCCACACCAACAATACCGGCCCGATCAGCAATATCTTTTCCACCGCCGTATGCGCGGACAATGCGGCATAGAGTATCATCGGCACCCCCAGCACAACCTCCTGTTGCAGGGCACGTTCCGTTTTCAACGCAACGCGGATACCATCGAGCGAATAACCGAATGCCGCGAAAATTTTCAACCAATCGCTTAAAAAATTCCGGACCTGATAGATTTTCATTTATATATTTCCCTTCATCCGCTGCGCCATGGCGATATAGGCGGTGGTGAATTTTTTAATATCATCCTGCGTCGTCGCCCAGCCGGAGGAAATGCGGATGGCGCATTTGGCCAGATTTTCATCGACGCCCATCGCCAGCAAAACATGCGACGGTTTAATCGAACCGGATGAACAGGCAGACCCGCTGGACACGGCAAAACCGGCCAGATCAAGGGCGATCAATTGTTTTTCCGACGTCACGCCCGGCAACGCGATCTGCGTCGTATTGCCCAGGCGTTCCACATTGCGACCAAAAATAATAGCACCGGGAACAACGGATAAAATTTCGTCTTCCATCTCTTCATGCCATGTGCGCAATTGCGCATAGAGCGTCATGGATTTTTCGGCTTCTGCTGCCGCGGTTCCGAAACCGGCAATGCCGATCATATTTTCCGTGCCGGCGCGGCGGCGGCGTTCCTGCCCGCCACCATGCACATGTTTCAGGATCGGCTTGTCATGATCGTAAACCAATGCACCGATCCCTGCCGGTCCGCCCATTTTATGCGCCGACAAACTCAAATAATCGATGCCCAATTCAGCCCATTGCAGCGGCACTTTGCCGACCGCCTGCACGGCGTCGACATGCAACAGGGCATTATGATCTTTCGCCAGTGCTGCGATCTCTTTGATGGGCTGCAGCACGCCGGTTTCATTATTGGCCAGCATGACGGAAATCAATGTCGGGCGCGTATCACTCATTAGTAATTTTTCCAGCACATGCAAATCCACGATACCATCGGATGTCACCGGAATGAAATTGATGCCGCGTTTCGATTTGAGAATATCAGCAACATCCGTGACGGATGGATGTTCGATGCTGGAAATCAGGATACGCTCCACCGGTGCCTGATGCAGGACTGTGTTATTGGCCTCGGTTGCGCCGCTGGTAAATGTAATGAAAGTAGGGTCGCAACCGATCAGCGATGCAATCTTATTGCGTGCATCTTCAATGACTTTGCGTGCGGCGCGGCCAAAACTGTGAATGCTGGAAGGATTGCCCGGCAAAGCCATGACATCCTGCAATGTTTGTTGCACAACCGGCTTCAAAGGTGCCGTCGCGTTATAGTCCAAATAGATCATAGGATGAATAATAGCAAAAAAGACCTTGGCGACCAGAGTTTAGTTGTTTATGGTGTATTCATCATCTTTCACGCCCGTTTCCCATGAGGTTACCCCATGTTGTTTCGCCGCCAGAACAATCCTGCGACCACCGTCAATACGCAGACAACCCCTGCTCCGGCCGCCAAACAGCCTGTTTCAACCCAGGCAACACCGACGACCAAGCCCTTAACGGCCACTCGCCCGGAAACAGGTCCAATCCGCAGCGCATCGACAACGGCAACACCGACGGCTCCTATCGCCCAGGCACAACAACGCCGCCTTATCACCACACCAACCGGAAATTACAGCATGCCGTCCGCCAACAATTCTGCCCCTGCCGGCAACCGTAAACTGCAAGTCGGCCGCGATATCACCTTGCAAGGCGAAATCGGTGCGTGCGATCATCTGGTGATCGAAGGCACCGTCAAAGCGACGATCAAGCAATTGCAGCAATTCGACATTCTGGATCACGGTCTGTTCAGCGGTTCTGTGACGGCTGACAATGCCGATATCAACGGTCATTTCGATGGCGACCTGACCGTGACCGGACGTTTATGGCTGCGTGGCAGTGCCACCGTCACCGGCACGATCCGTTACGGTTCCCTGCAAGTCGAAAAAGGCGCCACATTGCGCGGCACGATCGACACACTGGAAAGCACCAGCAACAAAACGACTGCTACTTTTGTGGCGAATGATGTTGGCAGCGACAACACCTAAGGTTTAAAATTTCCGTTTCCCGGAAATATGATTGTAGACGAATCCGATTTGTTCTAGCGTAAAGACAGGCTTCACAGAAAGGTTGTCTTTATGAGCATGCTTGCGGCGGAAAATACTCAATCTTATAATGCAGACCTGCTCCTACCCGACAAACCATTGTCACAAGAAGCCATCGCTTATTTCGCCAATGCTTTGGACGCCTATCTCCCCATATCTGTCGATAAAGACAATGCAAAAACACCGCAGGAACGCATCAGCGCTGCCCTGGCAACCGGTGTGGGAAATCTGGAACATTTCAAAGAAGCAACTGGATTTTGCACGGCAAAAGCCATTATCGGCCTGATACGCCTGGAAAAGAAACTGACGGATAAAGCATCTGCTGAAGAGAAAAAAATCCACCCGTTTTTTGCAGCATCGACGAAACAGATTGTCACCGCCGGACTGACCCTGGCTGTGGCTGCAGGCGGATTATTTTACGCGACACATAAAAAAGTGACAGCGGCTTAATTCAGCTTTGATTTCATCGGCACATATTCCATGCCGCGCCGTTCGAAGGTGCGCCCGGTTTCGGTAAAACCGCGGCTCTGATAAAATTCGACAGCCGGCATGGCGGCATCCAACGCCACCTCTTCCTGCCCCAGTTCTTTCATGCGTTCTTTCGCACATTTGACCAGGCGCGTACCGACCAACCCATATGGGTTGGATGGAACATAAAGACCTTTGATTTTATGTTCCGGCAGATGGACGATCATGACACCGATAATCGTGCCTTTGGCCTCGGCTACAAAAATCTCCAGATCCGGATCGAGAAGCTGATGGTAATGCTCGTCGATGCGGGCCTCTGTCACAGGCGGCGCCCACTCATTCAGCACATCATCGAGATAGAACCCCTCCCCCTTCTCATGCACCGCATTGTAAAAACAATGGGCGACACCAAGCGCGTCGTTGCGGTTGGCCAGGCGAATGCTGACAGGATCGGATTTCTTCCACATACCTATGATTGTAGCGTGAGAGTGCCAAGAATATGTTAATTTGAATAAAATTGTATATATTTTATTTTGTTATATATCAATTATTTAACTCAATACAAATACCAACCACGCCCCATTCTTTTTCTTCTTCCGGAGTGTAATAAGTCCCCAGGCTCTCTTTGGCCCAATCCCGGTCTTCATCCGCGTAACCCAGCAAATCCGAAAAACTGGGATAGACGAGCAGGTCCGTGATTCTGACACTCAGCTCTTCGACCTCATCGGGTCTTTTCCTGAAAACAATCCCGTCGCCAACTTTAAGTGCGCGGCGTTTTTCATCATGGATGCGTAACTCTATTTTCTTGAGACCGCTTTTAATCCGCTCGAAGGGTTTTGGCTGTAGCCGCATGTCTATGATCATTTTACTTTTCCTCAAAATCCTTGCGCATGATCACATACTCCATGTCCCGCCCGGGATAAAGATCGCGGCCCAGTTCGACGAACCCGCAACGTTTATAAAATTCAAAAGCAGGCAAGGATGCGTCCGTTATCATATGGTTCAACCCGGCCTCTGAAAAACGCTGAACCATGCGTTCTATCAACAGGGCTCCTATAGGACCATAAGAATTTGGCCGGACATAGAGTGAGCCCATTTTTGCATCGGACAGACGAATAATAGTCATACCGATAATATGGCCGTCCGCTTCAGCGACATACAACTCCTCATCCTCTTTTGAAATCATGTTTTCAAATTTAGCAATACGTTCAGGCGTCACTGGCTTGGCCCACAACGCCATGACCTCATCGGAATAAAAGCCTTTATTGCCCTTCACATGAACAGCCTCATAAAAACATTCAGCAATAGCTTTGGCATCACTCTTTGTCGCACGACGCATGATGACTTTATCTGAAATCATTTTTTCTTCTTCCTCTCTGTTAAAAGAGGTTTTGCCGCACCACTTTTCTGGCCGGCGATTTTGATTTCCGTCTTATGCGGGTAATTGCACAAATCACGCACGATGCAGGTCGGGCAATCAGGCTTGCGGGCCTTGCACACATAGCGGCCATGTAGGATCAGCCAGTGATGCGCATGATAAAGATACTCCTCCGGAATCCGTTTCAGCAATCCGGCTTCGACCTGTTCGGGTGTTGTGCCTTTGGTCAGTCCTGTCCGGTTGGCGACGCGGAAAATATGAGTGTCCACCGCCATCGTGTTCCGGCCGAACATGGTATTTAAAATCACATTTGCGGTTTTATTGCCGACGCCGGGCAGTTTAATCAGTTCCGCATGATCGTCCGGCACCTTGCCACCATAATCATCGACCAGTATCTGCGACAGCGCCATGACGTTTTTGGTTTTGGTACCGTGGAAATTGATCGTCTTTAAATAATCACCGACTTTCTCCGCCCCCAGTGTCAGCATTTTCTGTGGTGTATCGGCGATTTTAAAAAGTTCTTCCGTCGCGCGGTTGACACCTTTATCCGTCATCTGCGCCGAACAAACCACAGCCACCAGCAACGTAAAGGCATTCGTATAATTCAGTTCAGTCGTCGGTTCGGGGTTATGTTGTTTGAACCGTTCGAACATCTCCACAATCACGGCTGGTTTCAGCGGCTTTGATGCCGTCTCGACAGTTTCGGGGATGTTCTTTGTTTTTGCCATGATGGGTCTATAATAAAAAAGATTTTGCAAAAGGAACAGCCTGTATGTCCTTCACCGGCCTGACCAATGAACAATATGATGCGCTTAAAGATTACCCGCAGATCATTTACGGGCTGGCCGAGACGGACCTTGGCCCGCTGGCCGTGGCGTTCTGGTCCCATAAGACCGAAGATAAAATCTGCTATCTCGGCCTGAAAGCCCGCGAACTTTCTGTTATTGCCGCCCTGCAGAAAATTTTCCCGCGTAATACGCTAAAACGTGACGATAAACGCGCCACGTCTTTTGCCAAAGCCTATTTCACCAAAAGCGGCAAGACCAAAGACTGGCCGCTCCTGCTGAAAGGCACGGAATTCTTTATCGCCATGTGGCGTGTCGTTGCAAAACTCCCCTCCGGCAAAACCATGACTTATAAGGAACTGGCCGCCAAAGCCGGACGCCCGCTGGCCATCCGCGCCGCCGGACAGGCCATGGCCACCAATCCAGTCGCTCTGCTGATCCCCTGCCACCGAGTCCTGGGCAGCAGCAACGGAGGCCTCGGCGGCTATGGGTATGGGCTTGAATTTAAACGAAATCTTCTGGCGGCAGAAAAGACTTGAATGGATTAGCATAAGTCCGTATGTTTCGTGCTCTCTTCAGGAGTGCGCCATGTTATTTGCTAAATCCCTGCCTCGGCAAAAGCTATATGATTTTTTTGTTGAAACCGCGTTGACCAGAATCAACACGGAAATCCGTAAGGAAACCAGGGAAGCGCGGAAACATGCCGCTCAAAAAAGCGCAAAGCCAACACCACATTATTACCGGCCACCAAAAGGTAAAAAACCGGCCAATGAGGCTTATACTTACGCTGTTACAAAAATGGCGGATTCAATGCAGGCCGTAGCGATAGCGGTTAGTGAAGGCAAGCCGCATGATATTTATCTGGGCAATGCCAAAGATATTTCACTGACCCAAGGGCCTCGTCTACAAGGCAAAAAACTGGAGCGCCTGCGTGAGCATATCGGAAACATGAAAGCGATTAATAGTTCCGCCCTGTTTAAAAAAGAAAAGAAACAAAAACAGGCACCAAAACAAAAACCGCCCGTCCCTGCCCAGGCCGCCTGACGTTTCATTATTAAACTTCTTAAGAATACTACCGCGTGCCTGAATCCGGCATTTATTAACTTTTGAACGGCTAAAAACGCCTATTTCCGCACAAAAATCTTGCTTTTATTATCATAATTCTGTAGTTTAGCAAAAAACAACAACCGGGGCCTCCTGCCTGATCCAATGATCAACCTTTCAGTTTCACCCGTGAAACTCGCAATCTTTTCAAAAAATAAAACCGAAAGTTCTCTATGACCATACATGTCACGACAGAAACCGCCTCTGCAACACAAGAAGATGCTCTCATCAGCGTTCATGTGGGGGCTGTGCATAAAGAATTCAAAGAGATTATTTCAGGGTCAAATTTTAAATTCCTGGAGAAGGCTCCTGTTGACCACAACACCAGTGTCGACAGAAAAATCGAAGCTGCCCGCCAGGAGCGTATTGAAAACTGCACGCTTTTCGCAATGAGGGAATTGATTCCGAATATCGTGGGAAAAACAGGTGATGATGAAAAAAAGAAGCCTTATGCCTTATTGAAAGACGCTCTTGCCTCACACCCAATCCTTGGCATGCAATGCTATTTAAAAGTGACCATGCTGGCGCGTGAATATGAAGCTGTAAAAAAAGATCTCAAAATGCGTTACAACAGACATGAGGAACCTCAAGTCGCTGAGAAACAAGGCGCGTCCTTACAAGAAAGAGATGCTCTCTTGAAAGCGGCTTACCTGATCATGTCTCAACAAAAACCAAAGATGGTTTAGTCCCGCAGATCCTCCCACAGATCTTTCACTTTTTGGAAAAATCCCTGTGATTCCGGGCTGTTATTTTGGTCCTGGCCGTCAAATTCCTGGAGCAGTTCCTTCTGGCGCTTGGACAGATTGACGGGGGTTTCCACCGCCACTTCCAGATACATATCGCCGCGTGACGATGAGCGCAGCATGCTCATCCCCTTGCCGCCCAGACGCATCTGCGTGCCGTTTTGTGTCCCGGCCGGAATATTCACTTTGACTTTATTGCCATCGATAATCGGCACTTCAAGCTGACCGCCTAATGTCGCTGTCACCATCGAGACCGGTACGCGGCAGAAGAGATGCGCGCCATCGCGCTTGAAGAAGCGATGCGGTTTTACCGACACGACAACATACAGATCACCCGCCGGTCCGCCTTTGAGGCCGGCTTCGCCTTCGCCGGTCAGACGGATACGTGTCCCGTCATCGACACCGGCAGGAATATTCACATCCAGTTTGCGTTCCTTGCGGACACGGCCCTGGCCGGCGCAACTCTTGCACGGTGATTTGATGATACGGCCATTGCCGTTACAGGTCGGACAGGTTCGTTCGACGGTGAAGAAACCGGATTGCGTGCGCACCGTTCCGCGACCGCTACAGGTACCGCAATTTTCAACGCCTGTACCAGGCTCGGCGCCATTGCCTTTACAACGGTCGCACGCGGCCATCGTCGTCATTTTGACATTGGCCTTTGTGCCTTTGAATGCTTCTTCCAGATCGATGGTCAGATCGTATCGCAGATCATTGCCGCGCTGCACGCCGCCCTGGGAACCGCCGCGACGGCCACCACCGCCACCCATAAAGTCGCCAAAGACTTCCTCAAAAATATCGCTGAACGAACCGGCATCAAAGCCGCCACCCATACCGCCACCGCCGCCAGGGCCACGGCCCATGCCATCGAACGCACCATGGCCATAACGGTCATACGCCGCACGTTTCTGATCGTCTTTCAGAATATCATAGGCTTCGCTGACTTCTTTGAATTTCGCTTCCGCTTCTTTATTGTCTTTGTTGCGGTCAGGATGATATTGCATCGCCAGCTTGCGATAGGCTTTTTTCAACTCTTCCGCCGATGCGCCTTTTTGCACACCCAGCACGTCATAAAAATCGCGTTTCGTAGCCATCGTCGTTTCAGTCCCCGGCCCTCAGGCCCGTTAACATGTCCGGCCCTCTTAAGAGGCGCCTGTTTTTATAAGATATATCCTTTTAAACCCCTGTGTAGAGAGGGTCAAGTTAACATATCGATTAATGTAAAAAACCCCGCCGAAGCGGGGTTTTCTTTAACTCACATATTTTAGCCGTTGGCGCGTTTGCTGTCGTCGACTTCCTCGAATGTCGCGTCGAGGATTTCGCCGTCTTTCGAACCGTCTTCATTGGCGGCGCTGGCTGTTTCAGCAGAAGAACCTTCGGCTGTTGCACCGGCAGCGGCTTCGGCTTCCTGCATGCTGCGATAGACATGTTCGCCGATTTTCATCGCGGCCTGGGACAGAATTTCCGTCTTGGCTTTGATGGTTTCATCGTCACCGGATTCCAGAACGGCCTTCAGATCTTCGATGGCTTTTTCAGCGGCTTCTTTATCAGCAGCTGGAGCCTTGTCACCCAGATCAGCAATCGATTTCTCGGTCGAGTGGATCAGACCTTCCGCCTGGTTTTTCGCTTCCACCGTGGCGCGACGTTTCTGGTCGGCATCGCGGTTGGCTTCGGCATCTTTTACCATTTGTTCGATATCGGCATCGGACAAACCGCCAGACGCCTGAATGCGGATCTGTTGTTCTTTGTTCGTTGCTTTATCTTTCGCAGACACCTGAACGATACCATTGGCATCAATGTCAAATGCAACTTCGATTTGCGGCATGCCGCGTGGTGCGGATGGAATACCGACCAGGTCGAACTGACCCAGGATTTTGTTATCCGCAGCCATTTCGCGTTCACCCTGGAAGACACGGATCGTCACAGCAGTCTGGTTATCGTCGGCTGTGGAAAAGATCTGTGATTTTTTCGTCGGGATCGTCGTGTTGCGTTCGATCAAACGTGTGAAGACACCACCAAGTGTTTCAATACCCAGAGACAGAGGTGTAACATCGAGCAACAGAACGTCTTTCACGTCGCCTTTCAACACACCACCTTGAATCGCGGCGCCAGCGGCCACAACTTCATCCGGGTTCACGCCTTTATGCGGCTCTTTCCCGAAGAAGTTACGCACGGTTTCAATGATCTTCGGCATACGCGTCATACCACCAACCAGAACGACTTCATCAATCTCGGACGCGGTCAGGCCGGCATCTTTCAACGCAGCTTTGCATGGCTCAACGGTACGGGCCACCAGATCCTCGACCAGGCTTTCCAGTTTTGCACGTGTCAGCTTGACGTTCAAATGTTTCGGACCGGATGCATCGGCGGTGATGAATGGCAGATTGACGTCGGTCTGCATCGCGGACGACAATTCGATCTTGGCTTTCTCTGCCGCTTCTTTCAGACGCTGCAGGGCCAATTTGTCCTGGCGCAGATCGATGCTTTGTTCTTTTTTGAATTCATCGGCCAGGAAATCGATAATGCGCTCATCGAAATCTTCACCGCCGAGGAACGTATCACCGTTGGTGGATTTCACTTCAAACACACCATCGCCGATTTCCAGGATGGACACGTCGAATGTACCACCACCCAAATCATACACGGCAATCGTACCGGTTGTTTTTTTATCCAGACCATACGCCAGAGCGGCGGCGGTCGGTTCGTTGATGATACGCAACACATCAAGACCGGCAATCTTACCGGCATCTTTTGTCGCCTGGCGCTGGCTGTCATTGAAATAAGCCGGAACAGTAATAACTGCTTCGGTTACTTTTTCGCCGAGATAATTTTCCGCTGTTTCTTTCAGCTTGCCCAAAACATAAGAGCTGATCTGGCTTGGGGAATATTTCTTGCCGTCGATCTCGACCCAGGCATCGCCATTATCGCCTTTGACAATATTGAATGGCGAGTTCTTCATCGCCTTTTGGACTTGTGGATCGTCAAAGCGACGACCGATCAAACGTTTGATCGCGTAAAGTGTACGTTCCGGGTTGGTTACGGCCTGACGTTTCGCCGGCTGACCAACCAGAACTTCGCCGCTATCGGTAATAGCGACGATCGATGGTGTCGTACGTGCACCTTCTGCATTTTCGATGATCTTGTACTGGCCACCTTCCATGATCGCCATGCGAGAATTGGTTGTTCCTAAATCGATGCCTAAAACTTTGGCCATTGTGCGTTCTCCTTTGGCAAACATCATCCGACCCGCACCATGCGGCATCGTTGATTTTCCGTTGCGATTATGACGTCAATGTAAGATTTTGACGCCGTACTGACAAGAGGCGCGGTCTTGAGCCGCCGGCAACCGTTCAGATTGGTCCCGTACCTCTTATGTTGCAATTATACCACAACCACACCTCTCTAACAATGGTTATTTTATTGCTATTATGATTAAGAAATGGTAATAATAAATCCAATTTACCATTTAAGAGGATGCTCCCATGAAAAAAACCGGCATGGTCTTTCCAATTTTCAAATCCGTTCTCGATGTTGTCGAAAAACCGACATCTTCAACAGAAACCTCTGCACCCAAAGTGTCGCATATAGCTTGGGCTAAAAGTTTCACGGATGCTTATTGGAGTCAGGGCGACAAAGCCTCTGTGGTGCGTGATGCACAAAAAGGTTACATAGCACATATCAGCTAACACATACCAACCCCGCTCCGGCGGGGTTTTTCTTGAGTGCTTTATAAAAAATACTTGCCTGTCCGTACTATTCACACCATGTTAAGAGACAGGCACTATCAATTGTGAAACCGATCCTTTTCTTTTTCTCTGACAAGGTTGAACATGACCGAAGAAACTTCCAATCTCCGTAATCCTTTAGTTTTTATTCTGCTGATCGTTCTGGCTGCCGGTATCACCGGTGGAGCCGTCTGGTTCGCGACACGCCACCAGGCCCCTGCCGTTGCAGATGCTGCGCCTGAAGCCGCTGCGCCGGCTGCTGCCACAACCGAAGCGGCTCCTGCTGCTCCGGCCGCACCCGTGGAAGCGTTCACCACCGCCCAGAAAACGGAATTGGACAGCCTCATCAAGGATTTCATCATGAAAAATCCGGATGTGATTATCCAAAGCCTGCAGGCCGGTCAGCCTGGTGCTGAATCCGTCACCGCCAAAGAAGGCCGTCTGCAGAAAGTTCCGGATGGTCTGTATGATTATCCGCTGACACCGTTCGTCGGTCCGAAAGACGCCAAACTGGTTGTGGTTGAATTCTTCGATTACAATTGCGGTTTCTGCAAACGTGTCGTGCCTGACTTCGTCAAGCTGATCGGTGAAGAGCCGGACGTGAAATTCATGTTCAAGGAACTGCCGATCCTGTCGGCTGAATCCGAAGTGGCTGCCCGTTTCGCTCTGGCCGCCAACAAGCAAGGCAAATATATCGAGTACCACACGGCATTGATGGAACATCAGGGTCCTATTTCCCAGGAGCTGATCGAGAAAACAGCCACCGATGTCGGTCTGGATCTGGCCCAGCTGAAAAAAGATGCTGATGGTGCTGACGTTGCCGCAGCCCTGCAAAAGAATATGGCGCTGGCCCGTGAACTGGGCGTGCAGGGCACACCATTCTTTGTTATCGGCAAAGAACGTGTTCCGGGCGCTGTCGGTTACACACGTCTGAAAGACATGATCAATCAGGAACGTGCCGAGCTTGATCCAAAAGCCGCTATCGACAGTTCGGTTGCAACTGACGAGACCGACAATACAACGGATACGGAAAGCGCTTCCCCGACCAAGACGCAACAGGATGAGCCGATCACGGAATAATCCCGTTAAAGACAATTCTGAAAAGCCCCGCTTCGTGCGGGGTTTTTTATTGGCTGTAAACTGTTATATTCGTCAGGAAACATGAGGAGACACACATGCGTTACCTGATCCTGTCCATCGTTACTTTTACGGTTCTGGCGCTGTCCGCTGTCTATGCACAGCAGGATGCTCCGGCACCACGCGGTCCATTTGTCATTTCCAGCGGCAGCCAGAATACGGCCTGGCGCATCGATCAGGGCACCGGCCTGGTTTCCTATTGCCAGCGTGACATGGTCAGCAACGACCCGGCCCTCATCCGCTCCCGCCCACCTGTCTGCTCGACCTGGGGGCAGTAGAAAAAGCTTGACAAAGAGTTACTCTTGAGTTACTCTTAAGTAACAGGAGAATCGCTATGCCGAGCAAAAACCCCCGTGTTAATATGACTTTTGAAGCCGACCTGTTGGGTATTCTGACGCAACTTGCTACACGCGAAAATAAAACAGTCGCTGGTCTGGCAAAAGAACTGGTTTTTGAAGCATTGGAACTACGTGAAGATATAGCCCTGTCTCAATTGGCAGCTCTGCGTGATAAACCACAAAAAACTCATAAACATGACGATGTCTGGAAATAACCATGGCGACATCACTCTATCAGATCGTTTATCTCGATAGCGTCGTCAAAGAAGATATCCCGGACATACCGCAACGCACCAGAACACAAATTAAAAAAGCCATTGAAGAACGATTGATGACCGATCCCGTCAGTTTCGGCAAGCCATTACGTTATAGCCTGAAAGGCCATCGCCGGTTGCGTGTCGGGGATTATCGCATTGTCTATCGTATTGATGCAAAAACTGTAACGATTATTGCTATCAAACATCGCAAGAACGTCTACGAAGAAAACTCTTAATCAATCCCCAGCGCTTTTTTCTGCAGGGTGATCAGTTCCGCTGTGCCTTTTTGGGCCAGGGCCATCAGCTCTGCAAATTGTGAGGCGGCAAAGGCTTCCTGTTCGGCGGTGGCCTGAACTTCGACGAGGCCGCCGCTGGCGGTCAGGACGAAATTACTATCGGCCTGCGCGTTGCAATCTTCGGTATATTCCAGATCGAGCAACGCTGTACCACCAACCAAGCCACAGGACACGGCGGCAACCGGTTCGCGCAATGGCATTTTGGTCAGCATGCCGATTTTCATCAGATGCTGGCAGGCCAGATGCATCGCGACATAAGCACCGGTGATCGATGCCGTGCGCGTTCCGCCATCGGCCTGTAACACATCGCAATCCAGTCTGATCTGGATTTCGCCCAGGGCTTTCAGATCGACAACCGCGCGCATCGCACGGCCGATCAGGCGCTGGATTTCCTGGGTACGGCCTGATGGATGGCCTTTATTGACTTCGCGGTCGGTGCGCTGGTGCGTGGCGCGCGGCAGCATCGCATATTCCGCCGTGACCCAGCCCTGGCCTTTGCCTTTCAACCATGGCGGCGTCTTGTCTTCCACGGACGCGGTACACAAGACATGCGTGTCGCCGCATTTAATCAGGCAGGACCCTTCGGCATATTTGGCGACACCTGTTTCCAGAGTGATGACGCGTAAAGAGTCGGTGGCGCGGCCGGAGGGGCGGGCAAAAGATGACATGTGATAAATCCTTGTAAATGATGTATACACTATAGGGAAAAGCAGGCACGGCGCAATTGCCCCATGCGATTTCTATCGGTAAACTGGCTGTGTATTGCAGGAAAGATGAACATGACTATATTTAACTTTATTAAAAAGACCGCCGGAAAAGCACAGAAAGACCTGGATATGAACGAGCAGACACACGACGATAACATGGTGGAAGAATTGGAAAATGATGCCGCCGAGATGACGACGGCAGACACCGCAGAGATTACAGGACCGGATCTCGAAGCCGAAGTCGCGTCATGGAAAGATAAAGCAATGCGCCTGGCCGCCGAGATGGAAAACTTGCGCAAACGCTCCCAGCGTGATCAGGAAGATGCGTTGAAATACGGTATCTCCAACGCCGCCAAGCAATTCCTCAGCGTCGCCGATAATCTGGAACGCGCCATCAATGCCGTGCCGGTCGATGCGATTGCGGCCTCCGATGCCATGGCCAATCTGCTCAGCGGTATCGAAGCAACCCAAAAAGATTTGCTGAATGCCTTATCTAAAGTCGGCGTTACGCCAATCCCGACAGCCTTAGGTGACAAACTCGACCCGCAAATTCATGAAGTCATGTTCGATGTCCCGACTGATCAACAGGCCGCGAACACCGTGATCCATATTTTGGAAACCGGTTACAAACTGCATGACCGTTTGCTGCGCCCGACCCGCGTTGCTGTTGTCAAAGCGAATGCTGGCAATAACAACGCCAGCGCCGTCGATCTGTCCGCTTAATCACGCATCTTTCAACGCAATCCATACCGCGCCGCCACGGCTTTGCGGTGCGTCCAGCACGCGTTTGATCCATGGGCGGTTGAGCGGTTTTTCCAGCCATTGCGGCAGCATGCGTTTAAGCACACCTTTTTCGACGCCATCATCATCGCCTTTCATCCGTCCATGACCGGTGATGATTTCGACCCACAGATGCCCGTCGCGACAGGATTTTTGCAGAAAGGCCGGGATGGCTTTTTCCGCGCGCGCCACTGTATAGCCATGCAAATCCAGCCGGGCCGTCGGTTTTAAAACACCTTGCTTGATCCGTTTCTTGTCGCCGCGCGTCACATGTTCGCTGTCCGCCCAGGACAATGGCGCAGTAGTCTTAGCGACCGGCACAGGCTCCGCCACCGCAATCATATCCGTTTTTTTCTTTTTTATTTTTGGCGGCGCCGGCGGGACAATATCTTTTTGTTTGCCCGGCAAGGGCTTGATCGTATCAGCAATACGATGCCACAGCGCTTCATCTTCAGCGGTTACAGGTGGTTTCTTCGGACTCATACGAATTAATCTTCCAGCACCACATCCGGGATATCCGTATCGCTGTCGCCTTCTTTGATGCGCTTACGCGCTTCGCGGGCGATTTTTTCGTATTTGTCACGCAGATGTTTCAGATCCTTGTCGCTCAATTCTTCCATATCCAGCAAACGCACATGCGCCCCCGGCGTCACGCGGATCAGTTCGTCCAGTTTCAGTTGCAACGCTTTGGAATCGCGGTTCTGTGTATTTTGAATCAGGAACACCATCAGGAAGGTGACGATGGTCGTGCCGGTATTGATCACCAATTGCCACGTATCGGAATAACCGAAGAGAGGACCACTGACTGCCCAGATCACGATAATGGACACCGCCGTGATAAAAGCCTGTGGCGAACCGGTCCAGTCCGATGCCTTATTGGCAAAGAGCATGAAAAAATTGCGGTCAGGCGTTTGCGGTTTATTACGTTTACGGAACATGGATTGGCTCTCCCTTCAAGACCAGGCCTTAACCTCATCTTGCCGCAGGATGCGTGTTAATGCCACTCCGCTTTTGTTTTCATATATTCCAGAAACCTAAACCCGTCATTGCCGGGTGCTGGATATCTTCTGCGCGGCAAATTCTGGCCGTCGTCGGGAATTTATCCTTGATCTGTTCCGGGTCCAGCGCCAGGATTTGCTCTGCCAGAACCGGCGGCATTTCAATCTCTGCAAAATTATCCAGCCAGCCGCAAATCGTAACATCTTTTTGTTCAACACTATGTCCGGCGGCGTAATCCTGCACGGATTTAACCTGCATGGTGGTATAGCGTCTTTCCGCAACGCGACGCTGTATGTCCGACACTATTTCAGCATTATTCAGATAAGCGTCATTGGATTGAAAGAACAGAGATGTTTTCTGCGACATATCAAATCTCCCCGCACATAGTGCGTTTAGCGTGATCCTAAAACCGGAGCCTTCCGGACATACGGCACCGGCGGCTGAACCTGTTCCGCCAGCGTCTTTTTATAAAGCGTCATCGCTGATTTTTGTTTTTCTTTTTGATGTTCGTGATACGCATCACGGCCGCATTTTTCCACAGTGAGACCACAGATGATCAACCCCATCGCAAGACTTTGTTTGATCGACATACGTGGTGTCATACGCGCCATGATGATCTCGTTTAGAATTGCAGCTTATACTTGCTGTAATTGAAAGATTCTTCTGTGCGTTTGCGGCGCTTCACATCAACAAACTTAACCAGCTTGATTGCATTCAACATTCTTTCATCGACTCTTTTGTGGTCGTAGGTCTTGGTATGCTTGTCTTCTACATAACGACGAAACGTGCTGGCGGCTCTGTTTGTTCTTCCCATGATGTCCAAATCTCCTGCTAGGGTCCCGCGAAGCTGGGGGCAGCCCCGGGGGTTCGGACAAATTACCCCAAACCATGACATAAAGCTAGGATTATTTTACAATTACACAAATATTTTTATTAATGTTACCCGGAAACAGAATTTATGGTTTAAATATAACCCATTAGACCAATCAGGGCCGGTCCTTATGGGTCGGCTCCAGGGGTGAGAAATGATTGGCCAGCGCCATCATCAAGGCAAAGGCCAGGACGATGCCGCACAACACACCCAGCAAAAACCACCACATTAGTGCGGGCTTTCCGTTGTGCGATCATAAGCCGCCGCGACCCGCATCACTTGCGCCAGCGCATAACCGACAATAATCCCGGCCAGAAAAATAAGACAATAAAGCATGGATCAGCCTCTTTGGTCGTA
>DASWYT010000222.1:0-5105 GCA_036404835.1 Alphaproteobacteria bacterium
TCGAGGGTACTACTTGTTCACATCCTTTGTCCTCATTAGATCAGCATTACAATTTTGATGTGCCTGTTCTGGCGGGTGATTTCGTGACGACCGAAACCGGTACAGGTTTCGTGCATATCGCACCGGGCCATGGTGAGGACGATTACCGTCTGGGTAAAGCACACAATATCGCCATTCCAGAGACGGTGGATGGTGAAGGTAAATATACGGCTTTTGCACCCCTCTTTACCGGACTTGATGTGTATAATGATCAGGGCAAAGAAGGTGCGGCCAATGGTGCCGTGATCGGCAAACTGGTCGAAGCCGGCAATCTGGTTGGCAAAGGCCGCCTGCGTCACTCTTACCCGCATAGCTGGCGTTCCAAAGCCCCGTTGATCTTCCGCACGACGGCACAATGGTTTATCGAGATCGATAAATCCGGCCTGCGCGCGAAAGCAATGGATGCCATCGAGGATACACAATGGGTTCCTTCTGAATCCAGACAACGTATCAAGGCCATGGTCTCCGACCGTCCGGATTGGTGCATTTCACGCCAACGTCTGTGGGGCGTACCGATTGCGATCTTCGTCGATAAGAAAACCAATGAACCGCTGCGCGATGAAACCGTCAATGCACGCATCGTCGAATTCTTTAATAAAGAAGGCGCCGATGCCTGGTATGCACGTCCGGCACAGGATTTCCTGGGCGATAAATACAAAGCAGCCGATTACGAACAAGTCATGGATATCGTCGATGTCTGGTTTGAATCCGGTTCGACCCATGCCTTCGTGCTGGAACAGCGTCCGGACCAGCATTGGCCAGCTGATTTGTATCTCGAAGGGTCCGACCAGCATCGCGGCTGGTTCCAGTCTTCCTTGCTGGAATCGTGCGGCACACGCGGTTGCGCACCATACAAGGCCGTGATGACACATGGTTTCGTCGTTGACAAAGACGGCAAGAAAATGTCGAAATCCGCCGGTAACGGTCTGGCCCCGCAAGATATTCTGAAACAACATGGTGCCGATATCCTGCGTTTGTGGGTTCTGACCGCCGACTTCCATGAAGATGTCCGCCTGAGTCAGGATGCCTTCAAGGCCGCCGGTGAATTGTATCGCCGTTTCCGCAACACGTTGCGTTATATCCTGGGCAACCTCGAGGGTTTCGAGGCCGCAGAACGTGTCGATCTAAAAGCCGATTACGCGAAAGTGCCTGCTCTGGAACAATGGGTGCTGCACCGCGTTTCCGAAGTCAACAAAACCGTCAAGGACAGTGTGGCAAATTATCAGTTCCACAACGCCTTCAAAGCGGTTTATGATTTCTGCAACAGCGATTTATCCGCCTTCTATTTCGACATTCGCAAGGATCGTCTCTATTGCGACCGTCCGGATTTGTATGAGCGTCGTGTGACACGTTCCGTACTGGAAGTGTTGCTGGATGCGCTGACGACATGGCTGGCGGCGTTCATTCCATTCACCACGGAAGAAGTCTGGCAGAACAAGCCGGCAACCGTTCTGGCGCATGACAAGGCGAAAAGCGTTCACCTGCGTACCTATCACGATTTCCCGGCCCAGTGGCTTAACAGCGATCTGGCGCAAAAATGGGAAAGCTGGCGTAACCTGCGCCGCGTGATTACCGGTGCCATCGAAATCGAACGTGCAGAAAAACGTATCGGTTCTTCCCTGGAAGCACATCCACAAGTGATGATTGCCGACAAAGCCCTGTATGAATCCTGCAAGGATATGGATTGGGCGGAACTGGCCATCACCTCGCAATGCACATTGCAGCATGGCGCTGTTCCGGCCGGTGCATTCACCATCAGCGATGTCGAAGGCGTGGGTGTAACGGTCAAAAAAGCCGAAGGTCAGAAATGCCAGCGCAGCTGGAAGATTCTGCCAGAGGTCGGCCAGGATAAGGAGTATCCGGAATTGTCCCTGCGCGATGCTGACGCCGTTCGCTATGACCAACAGAAAAAACAGGCTGCATAAGGGTTTAATATTATTCGCCCCAACTCCTTTGACCCTTGTCAGGTGGGGTTGGGACGGGTAAATTATTCCTCATGTCTAAAGCTTTAAATAAATCGCCTGTCTGCAGCGCTTCCCTTCTCGCCCTCATTGTCATTATTGCTGACCAGATCAGCAAATGGTGGTTGATCACCAGTGTCCTGAGCAATGACGCGCAAACTGGTTTCTTTGCCTGGCTGATCCAAAAAGGTGAACAATTGCGTTTCCCGCATATCCCGCTCACGGATTTTTTCAATCTGGTGATGGTATGGAATAAAGGCATCAGCTTTGGCTTGTTTCAAAAAGACAGCACTATCATGCCGGTCATCCTGTCCGTCCTGGCGCTGGGCATCACCGTCGGCTTCCTGTTCTGGGTGCGTGAAAGCACGTCACGCTGGATGACGTTGGGCACCGGCCTGATTATCGGCGGCGCACTGGGCAATGTCTGGGACCGTGTCCGTTTCGGCGCTGTCGCTGACTTTTTTGATTTTTATATCGGCACATACCACTGGCCGGCTTTCAACATCGCTGACAGCGCCATCACCATCGGTGTCGTCCTGTTACTCATTCACCTGCTGCAGGAAAAACCTGCGGCGAACGTTCAGAGCTAAAACGGAGTTTTCCCATGTCCTCTATGTCCTATCGCTCTTCCCTGCTGTGTATTCTGTTATCCAGCCTTATGCTCGCCGGTTGCAGCCAGGGCGTCAAAAAGACACTGGGCCTGCAACGTAACAACCCGGATGAATTCGCCGTGGTTGAACGCGCACCTTTGACCGTGCCCCCGAATTTCGATCTGGTCGCCCCGCAACCGGGCGCTCCACGTCCACAGGAATCCACCCCGACCAATACGGCGCGTGGTTTGATCCTCAGCTCCCAGCCATCCGAGCCGAAAGCCGTTGCAGGCATGAGCGGTGCTGAAAATGCCTTGCTCAACAGCGCCGGTGCCGCGAAAGCCGATCCGCAGATCCGTCAGGAACTGCGCAGTGATAAAAATGTAAATGAAGATCCGGATCGCCCGGTGATCGAGAAGATCGGCCTGCGTGGGGATGGCGATACCAAAGGCAAAGCAATTGATGCGACGGAAGAAGCTGCCCGTCTGAAAGCGAAAAACATCAAATCGCCACAACCGGTCGCCGCTACTCCTGCCAAAAAATAAATCTATTCGGTTCTGATCCGGCTTTGCAGATTGCCGTTATGCTGTAACAGCATATAAGCGATGCTGTTGGCATGGCTGTTGATCCGGCGGAAGTCGCGGATAATATCCAGATGCAGGCTGGACGAACGGACGCTTTCCAGCTGGCCGGAACGGATACGGGCGAAATGCAGGCCCGATGTGTTGTGCGTGCTTTCTTGCAGCATTTCCTTTTGCGCCACCAATTGACGCGCCAGTTCTATGTTCTGTGTGGCAAAGACCTGCATCGCCAGGCGGAAATTCTCCAGCACCAATTGATGGTATTGCAATATCTCATTCCAGCCTTCCTGTGAGAAAACCAGGTTCTCACGGCGTTTCTTTTCCGCCAGCGGGCACAGGCTTTTCACGATGATATCACCGCTATGCTCCAGATCCGTTGCAAACATCAGCATATCGAGCTGGTGTTGTGCATCCTGGGGATTGAGCGGGCTTTGTGACAGGCGGATCAGATAGAATTTGATCTGTTCGTATAATTTATCCACGGCATTATCGCGTTGCTGCAACATATGAATGGCTTTCTGGTCATTCTCGCGCAACACATGAATCGTATCTTCCAGCATTTGCTGTACCAGGTCGCCCAGGCGGCCGATCTCGCGCGATGCACCGGCCAAGGCCCGGCCCGGATAAGCCAGATCGGCTTCATGCAAATAATTCGCCTGTGACGCGTCATGCGGGTCATTTCCACTAGGCATCATCTTAGCGATCATCTTGCTGATCATGCCCAGGAATGGCAGGAACATCAGCGCGCGCAGGACGCTGACACCGGTGTGGAAATTGACGACCTGACGGCCTGTATCCTGTGAGAAAAGATCAGCATAACTGGCCATCAGCGTTGCAAACGGCACCAGCGCAAAGGCGACACTGCCCCGCAGGATAAAGCCGCCCCAGCTGATCTGGCGGGCTGTTCCACGATCATGCAGGTGCAGCAATAGCGGGGTGATCGCCGCACCGCAATGCGCGCCCAACACCATGGCAAAGGCTGTCGTCAATGTCATGGCGCCGGCCACGGTAAAAGACATGATCAAAAGCACAATTGCCAGTGTCGAATGCGCCATCCAGGTCAGGATCACCGCAATCAGCGCCGCCATCATCACGTCACGATCCAGGCTGTGCAGGATATCGCGAATAAGCGGTGCCTGTTCCATCGGCAATGCGGCATTGGTAATCGTTGCCACACCCAGCATCATCAGGCCCAGACCGATCAAAGCGTGGAACATATGATGCACGCTGCCCAAAGGCCGCCAGCGCATCCCGACAAAACCGATCAGGATAATGATCGGAGCGACGCCATAAATTTTTAATGAGAATATCTGCGCGACGATGGTGGTACCGACATCGGCACCCAATAACATCGCCAAGGCCGGCATCAATGGAATCAAGCCGCGCGAGGCAAAGGATGTAATCATCAAAGCGGTGGCGGTGGCACTTTGTGTCAAACTGGTGACGGCAATCCCCGCACCGAAGGCCTGGAAGCGGTTGCGCGTGCTGCGTTCGATCATCAAACGCAAACGCGGACCGAAGGCGTGGATGACTTCATCGCGCGTGACATTGACGCCATAGAGTGTCAGTGCCACCCCGCCTAACAAAGTCACTAAAATGGCCGTTGCCGATATGCCGAACATGCATTAAATCCAGTAAAATTCCATCTTTTACTGTGCACCCAAGAAGTTAAATAACCCCTTACGGCAAGCCTCTCAACACATTAAATGGAACTGTACCAACGATTCCCGGTCATCCAGGCCGGAAATATAGGGAGGCCCCTCCGCCAGTGGCGAACTGGCCCGCAGGAACTGCATCACCTTCTCAGACCTTTGGAAATCCAGCTTGTTTACTTTAATGTAATAAGTGTTCAGCGGCTCGATTTTTCTCTGCGCGTTTTTCGTTGACAGGATCGCCAGCCGTCCGACCTCGACATTATCCCCATGGGGGCTGTC
>DASWYT010000223.1:0-2970 GCA_036404835.1 Alphaproteobacteria bacterium
AATGTTTTCTGGAACAGATTGTTCATGATCTCCTGGGACATGTCTGTGCGCAGATCATGTTGCAGGAAATGATAATCCAATGTGGCTTGCTGTTCTTCCGATAAGGTGATCTTTGTTTCTTCGCTGATATTCAGGATTTTATGTGCCAGTTGCTCATCGAGGACCTGTTCCAGCAACATGATTTTTTCCGGTTCCTGTGCCATGGATATCAGTTGCCGCGTCCATGTTTTATTTTGCGGTGTATAGGAAAAGAGAATCTTGCTCCATTCCGACAGATCGAAATACAGGCTGGATGGAATTTCCAGATTTTTCTCGCCGTAATAACCACCCATGCCCAGTAACGGCATGGCAGTATGCAGATTGATGGCTTTGTCACAATCATTGCCGCCGATACGAATACCGCTATTGGCCAGGATGTCTTTTTTGCGGTCACGGCCCGGTTTATTGTCCGGCGACAGGCGGATCACGGAAAAGTCGGATGTACCGCCGCCAATATCGATCACCATGGCCAGTTGTTCATTCTTCAGGTGACGTTCATGTGCAATCGCTCCGGCGATTGGTTCATACTGGAAATCGACTTTTTTGAAACCGAGTGTGGTGGCAATGGCGCGTAATTCTTCTTCGGCTTTGATATCGGCATCCGGGTTTTTATCCTGGAAATGAACGGGGCGACCCATTGTGACGGAGGTTAGTTTTTCACCGCTTTCCTGTTCGGCGATATCTTTGATATGACGCAGGAACAGGCCGATCAGCACAGGGAAACCAAAGCGTTTGCCATTGATGGTGGTGCCACTTTGCATGATCGATGTACCCAGGACGCGTTTCAAGCTGCGCATAAAGCGACCTTCTTCGCCGTTCAGATAGGCATTGACGGCGGCGCGACCGAATAAAGGCCGGGCGAATTTATCGGCAGGGAAAAACAGAGCGCTGGGGATGGTGGTCTTGTTATTTTCCAGAGCGATCAGATGCGGCTTGTCTCCCTGTCGGATGGATAATGTCGTATTGGATGTGCCAAAATCGATCCCACAATGCATGGCAATCTCTCCTTCGGGGAAAAGGGTGAGTTGGAGCGGTTGACGGTGGATAGGATGGAGCCGCAGATTTCCCGATCACGGCCGGATTGTCAAGCAAAATATGGTTGTTTATAGTGATTTATCCACGGAAAAAGGAAGTCGGAATGACTACAGCCCGTAAACCAATCAAAAAATCCCTTTCTTCTATTCAAAAAGAAGAAGCGCATGGCGGTTCCGGCAGCCGTCAGGTCATTTTTTCCCCGGCTGATCAGCTGTCTTCGCAATTCGAAGCCTGGACCAAAGGTTATTTACCAGCGGGTGCTTCTTATGATTGGCACCAACATGATGCTGTAGATGAATTTTTTATCGTACTCGAGGGTACTGGTTATATCGAATATAAGGACGGCACAAAGTTCGATTACAAAAAAGACGATACATTTTGCAATCCGGCTGGTCTGGCTCATAAGATTGAGAATACCGGCACGATCGAAAGCATTTTCTATTTCTTTCGTTTAAAGGAATAATGGTCATGAGTAATGTCTACCAAATCGGTCAGGCTGATCCGATCAAACGTGATTATATCAGGGTCAAGGTGATGGGGATTATTCGCCGGGGCGATGCGTTGCTACTGGAAGATATCCACAATCCCGATGGGACATTGATCGGTTTTCGGCCACTGGGTGGCTCGATCGAGTTTGGTGAAAAATCCTGGGAAGCGCTGGAGCGTGAATTCATGGAAGAACTGGGCGAGGATATCAAAATCACCAAACTTTTTGCCGTGATGGAAAATATTTTTGCCTGGGCTGGTGCGCCGGGCCATGAAATCGTCTTTCTGTATGAAGCCGATCTGTTGAACAAAGGCACGTATAATGAAAATATCATCGAACGGATGGATATCTCCAATGATGGCCAAATCAAGACAGCAGTCTGGCGCGACCCGTTCAATCTGCCTGATGGCTTGCCGTTATTTCCAAACGGCCTGATTGAAAAACTGAAAGGTGCCTGAGATGATGACCGATATAATCAAAGTTAAAGCCTATGCGCTGATCCGGCGCGCCGGTGAAGTTTTGCTGGAGCCGATTACAACGGCGGAAGGCGATGTGATTGGCTATCGTGCGTTGGGTGGAGAGGTTGAATTCGGCGAACTGGCTGGTGATGCGATTAAGCGTGAATTTATAGAAGAGTTGGGCGAAGATATCATCGTCGGTGATCTGTTCTGCACATCCGAAGATGTTTATGAATATAACGGTCATCCGGGCCATGAGGCTGCTTTTATTTATGAAGCGGAATTCGTGAATAAGGATTTGTACGATCAGGACAAAATCGTCCGCGTCGATACGCTGCACAATATCCCGGTCCATGCGGCATGGATTGATCCACAGAAAATTCCGGATAATCTGCCGCTCTGGCCGGAAGATTTCGCGCGTGATATCAGGAAAAAATGATCGCCCACCTTCTCCGCAAGCCGGCGCATAAAGAACCGATGGTCCTGGTGGATCATCTGGATATCACGATGGCAAGCGGGATCAGGGGAAATGTCCGGACGGCCCCCTTGCGTCAGGTTTTGTTGCTTGAAGAAAACACATTGAACGAATTCGATCTCCAGCCGGGCGATCTGCGTGAAAATATCATCATTGACGGCTTTGAATTATATAATCTGCCATCGGGCAGTGTGATCAAAATTGGCAATGTACTGGTTCAGCTGACATTCCTGTGTGAACCGTGCAACCGCATTGCCGATAAAGTGAATCTGAAAGATATTCGCGACAAGCGCGGCATCCTTGGCAAATTCCTCAATGACGGAACTATCCATAGCAATGACACCATATCCCTGACCGGTCAGAGGATGGAGTTCATCCCGTTTGAACCGGTTGAGCGGATCAGATGGTATATGAACAAGATCGATGCACCGATCATGGCATCGGAATTATTGTGGCAAACCGGCCTGGCCTCCTCC
>DASWYT010000224.1:0-2942 GCA_036404835.1 Alphaproteobacteria bacterium
AGCGATAATAAACTCATGAAAAACCTGCATTGTTGTAACAATTGAGGCTTATTCTTGAATCTAACACAAATCCGTTAAAGGCAAGTGGACGGGATTTATTGCGTCTGCGAAGGCGCTATTTTTTACCAGTCTTTTCAACGAGTTTGACTGTTTTGACCACAGGTTTCACCGAGGGTTTCGGTGCCACCATTTCCTGGGCCGGGATCGTGGCTTTGATCTGCCGCAATATTGGGGCCCGGTTGCACAGCGGGACCGTGCTGGTCTGTCTCATATCGACTTTCATCAGATAATTCTCAAACTCGCGTGGCTGCATCGTGCCCGCCTGTTTCACGCGCGGCACGGCATTCCCGCAATAGCTTCCCAGCGATTGCTGCATGGCGCGCATGGAAATCTCATTCGCCATATTGGTGCGCAGACTGTGCAATTCGCGTTCCGGCGCCGCTTTATGCTGCAAACGGAAAAACTCGATCAGTTTGTTTTCCGCGCGGGTGATGACATTCTGGTTGCGCAGCGTGAACCCCTGATACTGGCTGTAAACCTGCGGACCTGCATGATTCTGGCACAACATGCCCGCGACCATCAATTGCGTGTGATAACGGATCGCCTGCTCGGCGCGGTATTGCTGTGGTGTATAACAACGCACCATGGCAGGGGCCGCCACCGGTGCCGACGCTTTAGAGATGGTTACCACGACCGGCTTTTTGACTGGTCCCTTCACATCCGCCGCCCATACAGCAGAGCTGCTCAACAGCAATGACAGGCCGGTAACAGTGATTATGCGGGATATCACGAATGTGCCTTTGCCCATTAGAGGAGCGACATCGGCGTATCGACCTTCAGCGGTTGCATATCAACCGTCAAAAAGCCCTCAGAGAAGCTGGCTCCCTGATTGTAACCCAACGCCCGTGCGCGTGCTTCGATATAGTTCCAGAACTCTTCGGTGGAAATAGGCGTGGTCAACGCAGCCGGATTATCCTTGTTACTGAAATGGAACTGGCTGTGATAGGCCATCATCACATGTTTCTTCATCTCCCAGAACGGGGTGATGTCGACAATGAAATCCGGGGTCGGTGAATAGCTCTGCAGATAGCAGTAGAAACGGCGCGGACGCCATGGGCTTTGCGGGACGCCATCATCATCCACCGTATGAACCTTGACCAGGCCGCTCAGGAACAAAGCTTCCTTGATCAGATGGTGGGCACGGTCATGGTCGGGGTGGCGGTCACATGGCGGATTGCCGAACAGGACCTGCGGACGGTAACGGCGGATATATTTGATCAGTTTCAGGATGCTCTCTTCGTCCGCACGGAAGAATCCGTCACGCAGATCCAGACAGTCGCGGGACAGTAAATTCATCCGGGTGGCAGCTTCGGCGGCTTCGGCCTTGCGGGTTTCATCTGTACCGCGCGTCCCCAGCTCGCCACAGCTCAAATCCAGCATGCCTAATTTATAGCCCTGGGCGGCCATCTTGAGGATGGTACCGCCCATGGCAACTTCGGCATCGTCAGGATGCGCATTGATCACCAGTGCGTCCAGCGTAACTGGCGCTTTTGCCCGTGTCATATATGCATCCTTCCGACTTAACCCAATACTTTTAAAGTTTATTTTTTACCGTTTGATTTTACAGTCTTTAAAGCTGGTTTAGCAGCTTTTGTTTTGGCGACTGTCGTCACTTTTGCGGTCTTGGCAGCAACTGGTTGCGCACGCAGGATCGATGTACCGGCATACACAGCATCCGGGCCGAGTTCTTCTTCGATACGCAGCAGCTGGTTGTACTTGGCGGTACGGTCGGAACGTGCCAGGGAACCGGTCTTGATCTGACCAGCGTTGGTCGCCACGGCCAGGTCAGCGATGGTGCTGTCTTCAGTCTCACCGGAACGGTGGGACAGAACGACACCGAAGCCGGCGCGTTTGGCCATCTCGATGGCTTCCAGCGTTTCGGTCAGCGTACCGATCTGGTTCACTTTCACCAGGATCGCGTTACCGCATTTCTGGTCGATACCGCGCTTCAGACGCTTGGAGTTGGTCACGAACAGATCATCACCGACGATCTGGACTTTGGAACCGATCTCGGCGGTCAGGCTCTGCCAGCCATTCCAGTCATCTTCAGCCATACCATCTTCGATGGAGGCAATCGGATATTGGCGAACCAGGTCAGCCAGATACTGAACCATGCCATCGGAAGACAGGTTTTTGCCTTCACCAGCCAGGTGGTATTTGTTGCCTTTGAAGAATTCAGTGGAAGCAACATCCAGGGCCAGCATGACATCTTTACCTGGCTTGTAACCGGCCTGTTCGGTGGATTTCATGATGAAGTCCAAAGCTTCCTTGGAAGAACGCAGGGCTGGAGCGAAACCGCCTTCATCGCCGACATTGGTGTTGTAACCAGCGGCTTTCAGGTTTTTCTTCAGCGTGTGGAAGATTTCAGCACCGGTTTGCAGGGCTTCCATCATGTTGGTTGCGCCAACCGGCATGATCATGAATTCCTGGATATCAACCGGGTTATCAGCATGCGCACCACCATTGATGATGTTCATCATCGGGACTGGCAGTGTGTGGGCGAAAACGCCACCGATATATTGGTACAGGGACAGGCCATGATCTTCAGCAGCGGCCTTGGCAATCGCCAGGGACACACCGAGGATCGCGTTCGCGCCAAAACGGCTCTTATTCGCAGTACCGTCCAGAGTGATCAGGGCGTTATCGATGGAGCGCTGGTCTGTGGCGTCGAAACCAACCAGGGAATCGTAAATATCGGTGTTAACAGCGTTAACAGCTTTTTTCACACCTTTACCGAGGAAACGCTTGGCATCGCCATCACGTTTTTCAACGGCTTCATGCGCACCGGTGGATGCGCCTGACGGCACAGCGGCACGGCCGAAAGCGCCGCTTTCGAGCAATACGTCTACTTCAACGGTCGGGTTGCCACGGCTGTCGAGAAT
>DASWYT010000225.1:0-4866 GCA_036404835.1 Alphaproteobacteria bacterium
ACAATGCCCACGGATGGCCAGGTCAAGGTCGTTCAGGATGAAATGGAGGCACGTTTCTTGGACAAATGTGCGTTTCAGGCACAACAGAGTACGGATGCATCCGTTTCATACGGCCAGAAGAACAAGGATCTTTTCACGCGAATTAAATGGCTGTGCCGGGATGAAAATGCAAGAAACGCATTTCACAGCACGCTGGACGATATATCCGGCCGTGTCGAGGCGCATGTGAAGAAACCGGAGCATGTGACCATTCTTTTTCAGACGGCGTTGGAAACAGTTTGCCGTCGCAATGATGAAGGCGGTACGCATGTCTGGAACTGGCTGAAAATGGCCCCGGTCCAACCGGAACAAATTGAGAGTCTCTGCGATAGCCAATTCAAGAGCCCTGACTATATGCGCTCTGCCGGTACGATATTATCCCAACTCTATCACATCCTGCCGGATGCAGAAGAATTATGGGATAAATCCAACACCCGCCGGGATAATTACACAGCCGCGCTGAAGCCACAAATCATGTTGCTCACGGGCGATTACAAAATCTGATTTCAGAAAATGATTTATAAAAAAAGCGCAGGGTTCACATCCTGCGCTTTTTTGTTAGTTCAGTTTATTCTTCAGCTGATAAACCAGGTCCAGCGCCTCTTTGGCACTCAAACCATCCGGTTGCAGGGATTTGAGATGGTCCAGTGCGGCTTTCTCGCCGGTGGACAGAGCCGGCGGGGTAAAGGCGGCGGCGCTGTCGGCGACGGAACCGGCTGTGACCGGGTGTGGGGTGTGTTGTTCCAGATCGTTCAATATAGATTGCGCGCGCTGGATCACAGCGGATGGCATGCCGGCCAGTTGCGCGACATGGACGCCGTATGAGCCGGCGGCGGCACCTTTGACGATATGGTGCAGGAAGATGATATCGCCTTCCCATTCCTTGATCGCCAGCGTATAACACGCGACGCGCGGCAGGTCTTTTTCCGTTTGCGTCATTTCATGATAATGCGTGGCGAATAATCCACGGCATTGATTGTGATTATGCAGATGCTCCAGCGTCGCCCAGGCAATCGCCAGACCGTCATAGGTCGCCGTGCCACGGCCGATCTCATCGAGAATAACGAGGGAGCGCGGTGTCGCCTGATGCAATATGGCGGCGGTTTCCACCATCTCGACCATGAATGTCGATTTGCCCTGTGCCAGATCATCGGCGGCACCGACACGGCTGAACAGACGGTCGACAATACCGATCGTCGCATCTGCTGCCGGGACATAGGCACCGATCTGCGCCAGGAAAACGATCAGCGCATTTTGGCGCAGGAACGTGGATTTACCGGCCATGTTCGGACCGGTGAGCAGCCAGAGCGATTGGTCATCTTCCAGACGGCAATCATTGGCAGTGAAGGATTGCTGTTGTTTCTGGCGCAACGCCTGTTCGACCACCGGATGGCGACCGCCTATAATGGCAAAGGATGTATCATCGGTCAAAACCGGGCGGCAATATTTCTCATCAATGGCCAATGTCGCCCAGCCGCATAAGACATCGATCAGGGCGAGGGCCTGCGCCGCCTGGCGGATCGGGCTGGAAATTTGTTCGATCTGTTGCACCAGATCGGCAAAAAGCTGCAATTCGATCTGCATCGCACGGACGGAAGCGCTGGTGATTTTTTCTTCCAGCTGTTGCAGTTCCATCGTCGTGAAACGTGTTGCCGATGCCAGTGTCTGGCGATGGACAAAAAGTTTTACATCATGATTATGCGGGTCGTGCGCCTGCATTGCCTGTTCTGCATTGGTCGGCGACACTTCGATAAAATAGCCCAGCACGTTATTGTGCTTGATTTTTAATGTCGGGATGCGGCTGGCGTCGCAATAACGCTGTTGCAGCGCGGCCATGATCTTACGCGTGTCATTCTGCAGGGAACGGTAATTATCCAGCTCGGCGTGATAGCCATCGCGGATAAACCCGCCGTCACGCGCCTGGTACGGCAATTCCTCGGCCAGTGCTTTGTCCAGCTGGGCAATCAGCGCATCGATGGTCTGCGGATTGGCCTGGAGATGCGTGACAGCTTGCTGCAAAATATGCGGCAACGGACCGGTGAAATTTTGTGCGATCTCTTTGCCCAGTGTCAAACCGTCGCGCAACACGCTCAAATCACGCGGACCGCCACGGCCCCACAGGATACGCGAAAGGGCGCGTTCCAGATCGGGCAGGCGCGGCAACTGGTCGCGCAAATGACGCCAGGCGGTGGATTGTTCCAGGAACCAGGCTACACCGTCATGGCGCGCGGCAATCGCATTCTTATCGGTCAGTGGTGTTGCGAAATGCTGTTGCAGCAGACGCGCACCGGCGGCGCTTTGCGTGCGGTCGATGGTGGACAGCAAACTGCCCTGTTTCTCGCCGCTTAACGTGACGCTCAGTTCCAGATTGCGGCGCGTTGCCGCATCGATCAGCAAGATGCCCTGTGCATGTGTTTTATGCGGCGGGGCGAGGCTGATTCCGTCGGTCTTTTGCGTCAGGGCGATATAATCGATCAGGCCACCAATGGCGGCGTAATCCAGCGAGTCAAACGTCCCGAATGATTCCGCGCTTTTGACTTTGTAAAGTTGATGCAGGCGGCGCTCGCCCTGTTGCGCATTGAAACGCGCGGCATTTTGCGGCGATACGACGATATTGTGCTGGGTCGCCAGGGGCAGCAATTGATTGGCCAGGTCCGGTGTCGCGATGATCTCGCGTGGCTGGATCTGCAGGCATAAGTTCAACAGATCGGTCTGGTCCGTCCCGCTTTGTACGCCTAAGAAACCGGTGGACAAATCGGCCCAGGCAATCGACCAGCTATTTTTATCGGCGGCGACACTGGCCAGGTAATTACTGTCACGCGCGGAGAGTAATGTATCTTCGGTCACGGTGCCTGGTGTCACGATGCGAATGACATCGCGTTGCACCAGTTTCGCGCCGCGCGCCTTGGCCTGTTCCGGTGTTTCCACCTGGTCGCAGATCGCAACACGCTGGCCGTGACGGATCAGCTTCGCCAGATAGGCTTCATAAGCATGCGCCGGGACGCCGCACATCGGGATATCGGTCTCCGCGGTCTTGCCGCGTTTGGTCAGGGCGATATCGAGAATCTTGCTGGCAATCACCGCATCGTCGAAAAACAATTCATAAAAATCACCCATGCGGTAGAACACAAGGCAATCCGGGTGGTTTTGCTTGACCGCATGATATTGCTGCATCATCGGCGTCAGTGCCGGTTGCGCCGCTTCTTCAGCGATGCTCTCGAACAGACTGGCCTGATGAGCTGCGGATGATTTCATGTTTATTTCAATCCTGTTGAACCGAAACCGCCTTCGCCGCGTTCGGTGCTTTCCAGTTCGGTTACCGGTTCCCACAGAATGCGTTCGCATTTGGCGATAGTCGCCTGGGCGATGCGCATGCCGCGTTCGATGACGAAATCTTCCTGGCCGTGATTAATCAGGATCACACTCATCTCACCGCGATAATCCGCATCGATTGTGCCGATGCCGTTGACCAGGCCGATGCCGTTCTTTTTGGCGAGACCGGAGCGTCCGCGGATCTGGAATTCATAACCATCGGGCAGGGCAATTGCGATACCAGTCGGGATCGCATCACGCTGGCCAGGTTTTAGGGTAATTGGTGCCTCGATGGCCGCCAGCAGATCAAGACAGGCCGCATGGGCGGTGCCATAGGAGGGCAGTTCCAGACCTTCATAATGCGGCAGGGTTTTGATACGAACGGAGGTGAACATGATTCTCTAATCCCGGTTGGTTTTGCCGGGATATGATAGCAATTCTGCGCCCAATAAAAAACCGCCTTGCGGCGGTTATTTGAGTTTAATTGTAGGCGTTATATTGAAGGGCCTGTTGTTCGGGGAGCCTGTTTGGGGCTGTAATCTCATTTTTATTCGAAGAGTTCAGATCTTCTTTATAGGTACGTGCTGAGGGGTCTTTGTTCTGGTGAATATTGGTGACTTCTGGGTTGGAGGAGAGAAAAGCGGCGGCCAAAATCCAGTTTTTTTCCATCTCATATCCTGCTGCTAGAGATTTGAAGGCATCTCTAGTTATGAAATAATCTTATCAGATGTCAACGTGATTCCCTCCAGACATAAAAAAACCACCCTGAGGGTGGTTTTTGGGTCACAGTCGCGCTTGTTATTTGGTCAGTTTAATAACACGGGAACCGTAGAATACCGAACTACTTTTGGTTGTACCGGTTTCTCTTGTGGCTTTGATAAATTGAGAGACTGTCTTTTTTCCAACGGTTTTTTTACCGGTCTGGCCAATTGGCCGGCGGCGCTGCAGTTGGATCGGCTTGGTCTTGGAGCCTGGTGTGATTTGAGTAATTTCGGATGATGGCAAAATCGCTTTATCGGATTTCGGCAGTTTAACGATGGGGAAGATGACGATATCCCCCAGGTTGTTTTTGAGGGCGTAAATGGCTTTGAAGGCAGCCATAACAAGCGTCTGTTGGGTATGCATTTTTATTTTTCTCCTGCTATTATCGGGATTATGAAATAAAGCAGGAGAATGTCAACGGGTTCAATAGTCCAGGATTTCCTGTTTCAGCCGGGCAACGGCGTCAGGGTCGAACAGGGATAATATTTCCTGTTTCAGTTCAAATTCAGCAAAATTCGGCTGGATGACGATATCGGTCAGGAAATGATCCAGAGATGTCTGGTGGATTTTAATTTTTTCACCACCATCCAGTTTGCGGTCCGGCATTTTCTGGCAATCGCGCGCGATGAAATAATGAACCGTATAATCGATTTTACTGTGGACGCTGTGCTGGCGGAATTCCTGCCAGTTATCGCTGGTCAGTCCGGCTTCTTCAAAGAGTTCACGTCTGGCGCTCTCTAAGGGTGTTTCATA
>DASWYT010000226.1:0-4482 GCA_036404835.1 Alphaproteobacteria bacterium
TTTTGCATGGCGTGTCCCTTGATGTAAAACCGGGTGAGATCATCGCCCTGATCGGTCGTTCCGGTGCGGGTAAATCGACGTTGCTGCATATGATGGGTCTGCTGGATCGTCCCGAAGAAGGTGTCGTCACTATCAATGGCAAGGACACATCGCGTATTTCTGAACAGGAACGCACATTGATGCGCCGTGACTCTATCGGGTTCGTGTATCAGTTCCATCATCTGCTGCCGGAATTTACCGCGCTGGAAAATGTGATGATGCCGCAACTGATTGCCGGAAAATCGAAAGAAGATGCAAAACTCCGGGCCGAGGAATTGCTGACCCAGGTCGGCCTGGGCAGTCGTGTCCTGCACCGCCCGCAACAATTATCGGGTGGTGAACAGCAACGTGTGGCGATTGCCCGTGCTTTGGCCAATAGGCCGGCTTTGTTGCTGGCTGATGAACCGACCGGTAACCTTGATCCATTTACGGCGGATGCGGTGTTCGATGTGTTGCTGAATGTGGTGCGCCAGCAAAAAGTCGGTGCGCTGATTGCCACACACAATCCAGAGTTAGCCAAACGCATGGACCGCACACTCATTCTCGATAAGGGAGTGATTGTCGTCTGATGAGTACCCAGCCTTTTATCCATCTGCGTGTCCATTCGGCCTATTCCCTGGCGGAAGGTGCGATCAAGATCGACAAAGCGCTGGATATGTGCGTGCATTACAATATGCCGGCCATGGCCATTACCGATACGAATAATCTGTTCGGGGCGATGGAACATTCCAATGCCGCATTGAAAAAAGGCGTCCAGCCGATCATCGGTTGCCAGCTTGACCTGAAATATAATGACAAAGCCGAAGGCCGCGATAATGGCGCGCCGAAACTCTCCCGCCGTGATATCGCGCCAATTGTGGTGCTGGTGCAGAACGCTATCGGTTATGAGAATTTATCCAAGCTGGTCAGCGCCGCCTATATCGACAAACAGGCGCATGAGACATTTTCCGTTTCAACCGAGCAATTGCTGAAACACAGCGAAGGCCTGATTTTGCTGACCGGTGGGGCGCATGGTCATATCGCCCGTTTCCTGGAAAATGGACGACGCGAACAGGCGGAATTATTCCTGAAAACCTTGCACGAATCCTTTGGCAATCGTTTATATGTCGAACTGACCCGTCATGGCGAATGGGATAAAGCCACCGACCAGATGACGATTGCTCTGGCCTATGATCATAATATCCCGGTTGTGGCGACGAATAATTGCTATTTTATCAAGCCGGATTTTTATGAAGCGCATGATGCGTTGCTGTGTATTGCCGATGGCCGTTATATCACGGAAAATGACCGTCGCCGCGAAACGCCGGATCATTATTTCAAATCACCGGACGAGATGACGACCTTGTTTGCCGATGTGCCGGAAGCGATTTTGAATACGGTACAGATCGCCAAACGCTGTCATTTCTATATCAAAAAGATCAATCCACAATTACCGGCTTTCCCAACGGAAGCGGGCCGGACCGAAGATGAGGAACTGGTCCATATCGCAGAAGAGGGATTGAAAGCCCGTCTGGAGAAATACGTCCTGCCGCAAACGCCGCCGGAAAAACATGCGGAAACGATCAAGGAATATACAGATCGCCTGCATGTCGAATTGCCGATCATTTTAAAGATGGGCTTTGCCGGTTACTTCCTGATCGTTGCTGATTTTATCGGCTGGGCGAAACAACAGAATATTCCGGTTGGTCCGGGTCGTGGTTCGGGTGCCGGTTCCATCGTAGCCTGGTCGATGGATATTACAGACGTCGATCCGATGCCGTACCGTTTGCTGTTTGAGCGTTTCCTCAACCCGGAACGTGTCAGCATGCCTGACTTTGATATCGATTTTTGTCAGGCTCGCCGTGATGAAGTGATTTCCTATGTGCAGAAAAAATACGGCAAAGACCGTGTGGCGCAGATCATTACATTCGGTAAGCTCCAGGCCCGCGCGGTGGTGCGTGACGTTGGTCGTGTGCTGCAAATGCCGTATGGCCAGGTTGACAAGATTTCCAAGATGATCCCGCAAAACCCGGCTAATCCGGTGACGTTGCAGGAAGCGATCAACACCGACCCGGAATTTGACCGTTTGCGCAAAGCCGAGGAATCCGTTGACCGTCTGCTGACCATCGCGTTGAAACTGGAAGGCCTGTATCGTCACGCCTCAACGCACGCCGCGGGTATCGTCATCGGTAACAAACCTTTGCCGGAAATCGTGCCGCTTTATCGCGATCCGCGTTCCGATATGCCCGCGACGCAATTTAACCTGAAATATATCGAAGATACTGGCCTGGTGAAGTTCGACTTTCTGGGTCTGAAAACATTGACGGTGCTGCAGGCGGCACTTGAGAATATCAAGGAAACGGAAGATGTCGATATTGATCTGCTCGCTCTGCCGCTGGAAGATAAGAAAACCTATGATCTGATTGCTGCCGGCCAGACAACCGGTATCTTCCAGTTTGAAGGGTCCGGCATGCAGGACACGATGCGCAAGGTAAAACCGACCCGCATTGAAGATCTGATCGCGATTGCCTCGCTCTATCGCCCCGGCCCGATGGACCAGATCCCGCAATACGCCAAGGTCAAACATGGCGAAGCACAGGCCGATTACCCGCATCCGTTGCTCGAACCGATCCTGTCTGAAACACATGGTATCATGGTATATCAGGAACAGGTAATGGAGATTGCGAAAGTTCTCTCCGGTTACACGCTTGGCGGTGCGGATTTGCTGCGTCGTGCGATGGGTAAGAAAATCAAGGAAGAAATGGACGCCCAGCGCGAGCGTTTCGTCCAAGGTGCTGCCGAGACGAACAAAGTCCCGGCAGACCAAGCCAATATGATCTTTGACCTTGTCGCGAAATTCGCAGGCTATGGTTTCAACAAATCCCACGCGGCAGCTTATGCGCTGATCGCGTATCAGACGGGTTACCTGAAAGCCAATTATCCGGTCGAGTTTATGGCCGCGTTGATGACACTCGATCTGGGGAATACGGACAAGATCAATTTCTATCTTCAGGATCTGAAACGCCTGAACATTACCTTGCTGCCGCCGGATATCAATCATTCCTTTGCCCATTTTGCCGTAGAACAGACGGATGAGGGCAAGGCCATTCGTTATGCGCTGGCGGGCCTGAAAGGGATCGGTGAACAGGCGATTACCGAACTGGTCACGGAACGTGAAGCGAACGGTATTTTTGCCGATCTCGATGATCTGGCACAGCGCGTCAATGCCAAAAGTTTTACGCGCAAGCAGTTTGAAATTCTGGTGGCCGCCGGTGCGTTCGACAGTTTCGGTTACCGCCGGTCGCAATTGCATGATGCAGCGGACCGCATCTTGGCCATGGCACAGCGTCGTGTCGATGATCAAATCTCCGGTCAGGTCAGTTTGTTCGCCGCGACACCGCAGGCTTTGGTGCAGGAAAGAATTACCTTCCGCGATCTCCCGGAATGGGTAGCGCTGGAAAAAATCCAGAATGAATATGATGCGGTCGGTTTTTATCTGACGGCGCACCCGCTCGATACGTATGCGGACTGGCTGAAAGAAAAGAAATTCCTCAACTTCCAGCAATTGCTGAAGGCCGGTGTGCCGATCCCGTCGGTGAAGATGGCGGGTGTCGTGCTGAAACGCCAGGAACGCCGTTCTGAACGCGGCCGTTATGCTTTTGTGACATTCTCGGATTCCACCGGCGTGTTCGATGTCGCAGTCTATACTGAACCGCTGATGCAGTTCCGTCCGATCCTGGAGACCGGCAATATTTTGGCGATGCAGATGGAAGTCTCGTGGCGCGAGGAAGAGCCGCGCCTGATATTACGCCATGCCAGCCTGCTCGATACATCGATGACCAGTTCCGTCAACCATCTCCAATTGCGTGTCGGCGCCATCAATGTGAAGGAAGGCGAGGTGGATCGTCGTTTGGATCAAATCGCCAGCTTCTTCACCCGCTGCTCCGCCGGCCCGGTCAAGGTCGATATGACGTTGGCTCTGGGTGACAGGTTGGTCAAAATGCATCTGAACCAGACCATCAGTCTGAAAGATGCCGACCTTGGCGTGCTGAAGAATATTCCGGATGTGACTTATAAGGTGCAGTGATATGCGTGTTATTCTACACGGTGGTTATACAGGTATATGGGACGGGGCAGGAGAAGATACGGTTCTTTTTCAGAAACTGATTGATGCCGCTGAACAGGCTGATAAGCGCGTTATGATCAGCTTTTTGGCTTATGAGAAGCCGACAGACTGGCCGCATCTTGATCAGCTGAAAGAAACTTTTCAAAAACTGAATCCAGATATCCAGCTTGTTATTGCTGGGCGTGATAATTTCCGTGATTTATTGCCCCATCATCAGGTCTTATTCTTACAAGGTGGAAATTCCCGTGCGCATGAAACTGCATTGGCTGATATAACAAAAGAAGAAATCACCCATAATAAAATTTTTCTGGCAGGTTCTTCTTCGGGTGCCATGTTGT
>DASWYT010000227.1:0-19545 GCA_036404835.1 Alphaproteobacteria bacterium
CAGGTTGCTGCCGATATAGGCGTTATCGATAAAGCCTGCATCGATACCATCATCGGATGTACCGACAATCGCGTTCAGAGCGACCAACAGATTGTTGCTGCCGCGGATATTGATACCGTCACCGCCGGTCAGGGCAATGGCGTTCAGAGCGACCGCAACATTATCCGTATCGGAAATCTCGATACCGTTATCACCCGTCAGAGCAACCACGTTACCAGCGACAGCAACCAGGTTGCTGTCATCGATATCGATACCATCGTCACCGGTCAGACCGATTACGTTACCGGCAACGACTGCCAAGGTGTTGTCTTCCAGATGGATACCGTCATTGCCGGTCAGACCAATCAGGTTAAAGCCATAGAAGCCACCCAGGACGTAACGAGCGTCGATACCGTCGCCGCCAACCAGGCCGATGGCGTTACCCGCCACTGCAATACCTGCGGCGCGGCGGATATTGATACCGTCATTACCGGCGAAACCGACTGCGTTACCAACAACAGATGTCAGGGCTGCATCGCTGATTTCGATACCATTATCGGCAACAAAACCAACAGTGTTACCAGCGATCAATGTGCCGATGGCATTATCTGTATCGATACCATCATCACCGGCGAAGGCGACGCTGTTACCAACAACGGCCAGGCCCAGTGTGTTGCGGGTGTTGATGCCATCATTGCCAGCGAACAGGACATTATTACCTGCCACCAATGTCAGGGCTGCATCGCTGATTTCAATACCGTTATCAGCCACGAAACCAACATTGTTATCGGCAATGACTGTGCCGATAGCGTTATCCGTGTCGATACCATCGTCACCGGCGAAGGCAACATTGTTACCGACAACAGCCAGACCGAATGTGTTACGGGTGTTGATACCGTCATTGACGACGAACAGAACATTGTTATCAGCAACCAGTGTCAGAGCGGCGTCGCTGACTTCGATACCGTTATCAGCAACGAAGCCGACATTGTTACCGGCAATGATTGTGCCGATGGCATTGTCTGTATCGATACCGTCATCACCGGTGAAACCGACATTATTATCCAGGATACCCAGACCCAGCGTGTTGCGGGTGTTGATGCCATCGCCACCAGCCAGCAGGACGTTGTTGCCGGTGATACCGACTGCAGCCGCGTTGCTCAGTTCGATACCATTATCGGCAACCAGGAAGACGTTGTTATCGGAAATATCAGCGAAGGCTGCATTATTGACGTCGATACCGTCATCACCCGCCAGGGCGACCAGGTTGTTATTGACGCTGAAGAAGGCGCTGTCACGAACCGCGATGCCATCATTCGCCACACCAACAACGATGTTATCGTTGATATCGGTGAAGAAGATATTATCGGCATCGATACCATTGTGACCAGCCAGAGCAACTACGTTACCGCTGATATTGGCGAAAACTGCATCGCTGATTTCGATACCATTGTCAGCCACACCGGCAACAATGTTGTCGGAGACATTGGCGAACAGGGCGTTATCGACATCGATACCGTCATCACCGGCCAGGAAGACATTATTGCCTTCGACATTCAGGCCGAGAGCATTGGTAACCTGGATACCGTCATCACCGGTCAGCAAAATTGTGTTGTCGGAAACGTTTGCGCCTGCGACATTATACAGTTCGATACCATCGTCACCGGTCAGGGTCACGAAGTTGTTATCGACGCTCAGCAGAGCGGCGTTTTCAACATAGATACCGTCATTCAGGGCACCGATTACGTTGTTGCCGGAAATACCGGTCACGAACGCGTTGGAAACCTGGATACCGTTATTCGCCACACCGATGACATTATTGTCAACGATCAGGGAACCGATTGTGTTGTTGGTTTCGATACCATTGTCACCGGCCAGAACAACATTATTGTCTGCAATCAGAACGCCGATGCCGTTATTGACGGTGATACCGTCTTCGGCGACGAGACCGATATTGTTACCGACGACACCCAGACCCAGAACGTTTTCAGCATAGATACCGCTGCCCAGGGTCAGAGCGACATTGTTCGCGGCGGCCAGAGCCAGCGCGCTGTTGGTGATGTTGATACCGTTACCGGCTGTACCGATAACTGTGTTGCCGACAAGGCCGACACCCAGACCGTTATTCACAGAAATACCGTGACCACCGGTCAGACCGACCAGGTTACCGGCAACCAGAACGCCGCCGACTGTATCGAGGTGAATACCATCACCTGCTGTCAGGCCGACTGTGTTACCGAAGACACCGCCAAAGGCGCTGTTGGTCAGGGTGATACCGTTACCCAGGGCACCGATAACCGTGTTACCCGCGATCAGATCGCCAATTGTCTGGTCAACTTTGATACCGTCGCCGCCCAGGGCGCCCAGAACCGTATTGTCTGCAATGACAACGCCGGCGGAGTTGTAAACTTCAATACCATCGCCGCCTGTGAGGGAGACATTGTTACCCAGGATAAACAGGCCGATTGTATCCATGGCGTAAATGCCATCGGACAATGTGCCGGTGATGTTGTTACCGGTCAGCCAGATGTTGAAGGATGGGTCAACGAAGATACCATTGCCGACAGTGCCGGTGATATCGTTGCTGTTGACGAAGACGTTGCTGGATTCAACAACGCTGACACCGTGGGCCAGGGAACCGATGATCGTGTTGTCATCGATATTCGCACCATCGACATCATATAAGTCGATGCTGTTACCGCCCGTGATGGCCAGCAGGTTGTTATTGACGTCCAGGCCGGTCACGCCATCAGCTGCAATACCTGCACCTGTGGTCAGACCGATAATGTTGTTTTGAACGGTCGCGTTGTCACCGGTCACGGCGATACCTGTATTCACGCCGCCGATGGTGAAACCATCGATCGTGACGTTATTACCGGTAACGGTAAAGGCTGTGCTGCCCAGACCGACAACCGATTCTGTGCTCAGGATCGACAGAGGATCATTTTGCAGCGCATCCAGAATATCGCGGGTCGTACCGGCATTGCCAGCCTGCTTGCCCTTCAGGACCAGATTATCATGATCAGCAACAACCGACTCCAGATAAGCACCCGCACCAACGGTGATGGTGTTTGTACCGGTGCCAGTATTGGCAACTGCGTCAATTGCGTTCTGGATGGAACCGGTGCCGATAATCTGATCGATATCGCCTGACAAAATCTTGAGAGCAACTTGTGCCAGATCGGTCTCGATAATACCTACGCCGCTATTTTGTTGCAGGCTGATCTCGCCATCACCTTTGGTTTTTAGGCTCTCAGCGTCACCTTTGAAGATGCCGTTATTTTCAATCGTGATATCACCGCCATCCGCATCAACGACACCTTTGATCAGGGCATTGCCGAATGAGACATCGACATCAAGACCGGCGATATCAAATGTTTCCGTACCGCCCTGGGCTTTGAGTGTGACATCGCCACCCTTGGTATTGATCTGGCCATTATCACCGACAATGATATTGCCTGAAAAGATACCAGCCGTTGGCGTAATACCTTTTGCCGTCAAGTCGACATTGCCACCATTCGTGCTGATGATACCATTGATAGTGATGTTTTTATCGGCTTGGAAATCAACATTTAATATACGGTCATTTGTGGCAGAAATTGTTTTACCGCTATTCAGGATAATGCTGCCTTCAGCAGTCATGTAAAGCGTGCCGCTGGTACCGCCTGCACTCTTCTCGATGTTTGCATCAATGGTAATCGAACCATCATGCGGCAAGGTATTAAAAGGACCATAGTAAACATCCGGTGAACCTACCGTCGTAATGTATACATCTGTTCCGGTATTCAGGGCATTATTTAAAACGCTAGCTTTTAATTTTGAGGCTCCATGAATCCCCAAGAAACCACCGCTACCATTTGGGATATAAGGCGTCGCTTCCGAACCATTTCCGGTTGTATTGCTGCCTGAGCCGGAAACAATCGTAAGGTCACGTGGATCGATGAGCCACAAACCGGCTACGCCATTTGTAGCAGATGCATCAACATTACCGGCGATATCGATATATTCCAAACCGGATGTATCAACGAAACCGCCATTACCAGAAGTAGAACCGCCACGTGCATAGGCATTACCTACAAACACAAGACTTTGTTGCGCAATGATTTCAATTTTACCGCCGTCGCCAACTTCACCGGCATCGGCATTAATCTCGCCATCCTGCCAAACGCCGATATTTTTGTTGGAGGTGATTTTGACTTCACCTTTGCCACCCTTGGCATTTATTTTGCCATTGACGTGAATATCCGCATTCGTCGCGCCCAGAATGATCTTGCCATTCTTCACGCCAACGGTGTTGGCTTCGACGACGCCGCCCATGTTGATGACGGAATCAGCAATTTCTTTTGCAGCGGCTGCGGTGATCGCAACGGTGCCGCCATCGGCTTTGATGGTGCCGTTATTTTCGATCAGGGCTTTGGTGGCTTTGTCATCCAGGGCCAGTTCGACCAGGCCATCGCCATACAGATCGACGGTGGCTTTATCCGCACCGGCGGCCAGGGCGACTTTACCCAGGTTTGCCATGATGATGCCGTCATTGACGACGTTTGGCGCCACAAAGGCAGCCAGACCACCCTGGTTGACGGAGATCGAACCTTTGTTGGTGATCGCGGCATTCGGGTTGGCATTGATATTGTTCAGTTGGACCGCGCCGTTATTTTCGAACGCGTTGATATCCAGTTCACCGGTGGAAACGATCAGGCCACCAACATCAACATGGGCGTTCTGACCAAAAAAAACGCCGTTCTGGTTCAGAACGACGACATTACCATTAGCGGTGAGGCTACCGAGGATTTGGGATGGGTTGGCATCATGCACGCGGTTGACGGCGATAGAGCTGCTTCCCTGGGCCTGGTTGAAATTCGTGTGGGCCTGGGTGCCGATATCGAAGCTGTGCCAGTCAATCACGGCGCGCAGGGATGTCTGGTTGACATCGAGGCGCGGCTGGGTGGCGCTGTAATCGAAAGAGGCATCACCCGAAGCGACTGTACCGCCTTGTGGCAGCGCACCTGGATCAACCGCAAAAGTCAGCGACGTGGTGCTGAGCAGGCTGGCGATCGCGAAAACACCGTGCTTTGCGGCTTTACGTGCAATATGCAGGCCAGCGGGACGGTTAGAGTTATTACGTACAGTCATTTGAAAAGACCTTTCGAGTGAAAAATCAAAGAGAAACAGTGGGGTTGTTATGACATAATTGACCGAGTCGACACAACATAAAACTTAAGCAAAGGTTAAAACCGATTTTGCTCGTGTTAAGTTGTTGAGGGACAAGGATTTTCATCCATTATGCCTTAAATTAGAAGTTTGATGTGATAGAGAATTTCCAGCGCCACTCGTCGCTCTCATCGCCACGGCTTGGGACATCGCGGGTCAGAGGTTTCGCCAGGAACGTATCGGCACGCAGGTTGCTATTGATGTTGGCACGGAGACCGACACCAGTGGATGCCAGGGACGCCTTACCGGCCAGACCCGCACCCGGATCATAGTTCCAGACAGCGCCTAAATCATAGAAGACGTATGGTTCATACGTATCCAGATATTTATAGCCTGGTGTCTGACGATAGGAGATTTCAGCTTTACCGGCGAGACCACGGTCACCTGTGACTTCGGACAAATCGTAACCACGGCCGTAATCCGGACCGCCCAGACCCATCTCTTCACTGACCAGCAGCGGATCGTCAGACCATTGGCCGCTCACACCCAGGAAAGCGTTCAATGGACCGTAAACGCGTTGCAGACGGCTCAGTTCAAGATTGAACTTGGTGAAATCGGCTTCGCCTTGCGCGCGGGACAGATTGCTGTCGCCGGCTTCGGAACTGCCGAGAATCTCCAGACCCTGGCTGATTTGCAGACGGCCAACGTTGAAACCTTTCCAGCCATCGAGATAGCTCATATCGCTGGTCGCGCGGATTACACGCAGATCGTCGTCTGTCTCGATTGCATCGAGGCCGGTCGCATATTCGGTGACGTTTTCATTATATTCAAAGCTCAGACCGCCATTCACATTGAAGGAACGGGAGCGGATGAAGGGATGAACCACGGAAGCGCTATAGCTGGTGGAGACACCTTCAGGGTCCAGCGATCCCCCCAGAGCATCCGGCAGGGATGGCTCGGTCTGTGTATAGCTGGCGTTCAAACCGACGCGTGTGCCTTCATGGCCAACGAAACGCTGGTAACCAAGGGCGTAATACTGAACTTCATTGTGATCCGGCACCAACAGGACATTGGCGTTGATCTGGTCGGCGTCACCCCATGGGGAGTTCCACTGAACGCCACCGGTGTAACGAACAGGACCGAGGTAAGAGTTACCGAAATTATCCATACCCAGCAGGAAATCGGTTTTCTTCTGTTCGACAACCAACGTCAGGTCGGCACCGCCCGCTGTATCAGCGGATGGGGACAGAATGCTGCGGACGCGGACGCCTGGCAGGTCATTCATCAGCAACAGGTAACGTTCTAAATTCTTGGCGGACACGGTGCCTTTGCCCATCAGGCGGCTGGCATAGTCTTCAACTTTGTTTTTCAGATGAGCTGGCACATCGCCTTTAACCTGATAATGCGTCACAAAACCTTCGACGATCTGGATGCGCACGACACCGCCCTTGCCGATTTCCTGTGGCGGCACAACGGCGCGGGACAGGATATAGCCATGGTCGCGGTATAATAATGTAATCTGGTTGGCGATCTCATAGATACGCTGCAAGGTCACGGTCTTGTTCAGATCGTTGCTGTAGATATCTTTCAGATCATCGGCAGAAATGTCATGGGCACCGTCGACATTGACCTGCTTGAGGGTGAATTTGACTTTCTCAGCGCCTTGTGGGGCTTTGACCAGCGGAGATGATGTAATCTCTGTTTGCGGCACACCCACGGTCGGCTGGATTTGTTTTTCAATATCGGTACGAACACGACCTGGCTCCACGCTGCTTGGAATGCTTTGGGCCAACGCAGTGGAGCTGCTCAGGGCCAACAATGTTGCCCCCATAACCGATAAAGCGGAGCGAGAAAGCTGGGGACGCATCATGTTTTTTATCCTGTGCACAATATATATAGGCAACCAAACTCATTTGAGTCGGATTGCTGGATGGGTCCATTTAACGACAGGCATTTGATTTGTAAACCAAATTTCCATTTGAGCTGCAAAAAAACATCCGGGTGTGTCATCAAAAGGACACGCCGATATTTACCTTTATGAAAGAAATTAATTATTCTGGAAAATATCCAAAAGCATTCTGCATTTAACGAGGCGCTGGAACACTAACCATAATGACAGAGTTTGTTAAATCCTGACCATTCCGGTCAAGCGCTACAGGCGGCGTGTACGGTTCATAGCAACCGGCGATTTCACGTGTCGCCGTGAAAAATTCTGCTGAATGGTGAATGGCTTTCCCGGCATATTCCGTATCGATGGTGTAGAGGAGCGGGATGGTTTGACCGGCAAAGGCGTCGCTTGGAACATGATGTTTACCCGCCACCAGCGCCACCGGCCCCGTCGTCACCGCAAAACCGGTTTCGAGTTTTCCCGTCGCATTGTCCTGGCCGGGTTGTCTCAGCCATACGGCCAGGCTGGCCGGGACCTGTTCACCGCGACACGTATCGGCGGCAGTAAAGGTCCCGCGCGGCGTTTGCATGCACGATTCGATCACCAGCCAATGTGCAGCGTCTTTGTGACGCAATGCATTGCCGCAATCGGAGGAAGTGTCATGTTGCGCTGTCACCCCCATACTCGTCAGAGCAAATGCCGAAAATAATAAAAAGCGCGATGGCAACATCAGAAGCACCTTTGGCAAGGGGTATTATTTGTCTTAAGTGCATTAACACAATGCGTCAAGCAGTAAAATCACCGAACTACTGTGGGTCGGGCTTGTGATTTATGATCTTTACGCCATTGTAACAGAAATGACAAAATTATCCTTTTCCGTTCTCCAATCCCGTTCGTTCCGCCTGTTGCTGATCACCCGCATGTTTACGCAGATGGCGCTGCAGGCCCAGGCCGTTATTGTCGGCTGGCAGGTTTATTCCCTGACCAAGGATGTGTTCCTGCTCGGCCTCACCGGACTGGTCGAAGCAATCCCGGCCATCGGTTGCGCCTTTTTCGCCGGGCATATCGTCGATAATACCTCACCGAAAAAAGTCTATGCGCTTTGCACCGGCGCGATGGCCCTGAATATGCTGATGCTGTTACTGCTGGCGGGCGGTTATATTCCCCTGTCGGAACATGCGCTGCTGATTGCAATTTTCGTCGGCGTTTTCATTTCCGGCGTCGAGCGCAGCTTCAACCGCCCCGCATCGTCATCCATGTTGCCACTGATCGTGGAACGCTCGTCGATGCCCGCCGCCGCGTGGCAAACCAGCACCTTCCAGATCGCTGTGATCGGCGGCCCCGCACTGGCCGGTCTGATCTATGGCGGTTATGGCGTACACAGCGCCTGGCTGTTGCCGGTCTTTCTGATGATCAGTGCCTTTTTCATGTCGCTCTTTATCAAAATTTCGCCGCGCCTGGAACAGGCCGCCAAACGCGAACCGGTCTGGACCAGCATCAAAGCTGGCTGGACCTTTATCTGGAATCACCATGTGCTGTTGCCAGTGATGGCGCTCGATATGTTCTCGGTTCTCTTCGGCGGAGCCGTTGCGATGCTGCCTGCCTATGCCGATCAGATTCTGCATGTCGGCGCGGAAGGGCTTGGTGCCTTGCGCGCTGCGCCCGCCATTGGTGCGGTTATCATGGCGGTGATCCTCTCCGTCCAGCCGCTGCGTTATTTATCGGCAAAACGTCTCTTATGGGTGTTTGCCGGCTTCGGGATCTGCATGATCGGTTTTGGCCTCAGCAAGATTTTCTGGCTGTCGATGGTCTTCCTGGCCGTCAGCGGCGCACTCGACAGTATCAACATGGTCATTCGCGGCACGCTGATGCAATTGCTGACACCGAACAATATGCTGGGCCGCGTGTCATCGATCAACAGCATGTTCGTTTCATCATCCAACGAGATCGGCGCCTTTGAATCCGGCACGGCGGCACGCCTCATGGGACTGGTACCATCCGTTGTCTTTGGCGGTGTCTGCACCTTGCTGATTGTCGGCATGACGGCGTTTCTGGCACCGAAATTCCGCGAGACCATCGTCGATGCACACGACCAAAAGACCTAAACTTCTTCTGCCGGGATAAAACGCAGCGCGACGCCGTTATTACAGTAACGCAAACCGGTCGGGGCCGGGCCGTCAGGGAAAACATGCCCCTGATGCCCGCCACAACGGGCGCAATGATATTCCACACGCGGTGTCGCCAGCTTATTATCGGTTTTCGTTTCAACATGACCAGGAACGGGCTGGTAAAAACTCGGCCAGCCTGTGCCGCTGTTGAATTTCGCATCGGATGAAAATAATTCCAGGCCACAGGCCGCACAGACAAAAACACCCGGCCGCTTCTCATCATTCAGGATACTGGTAAAAGGCCGTTCCGTGCCTTCGCAGCGCAGGATATCAAACTGTTCGTCGTTTAGACTTTGTTGCCATTCCTGATCTGTTTTTGAGGTTTTTTCCATGAATTTATCTTCCTTGCTAAACATCTTTTTCTCCCTATATGATTTAGACTGATATTCTCTTTTTTAAAGACCTCCCCATGACCGCTTTTACCCGCTTTCTGACCGGAGTTTTCCTGCTCATGTCTGTTTCATCTGCATACGCTACCGACGTTAAAACCGAAAAAGCCCTGTTTGCCGGTGGCTGTTTCTGGTGCATGCATGCCGCATTCGAGCAATTGCCGGGCGTGACGAAAGTCCTGTCCGGCTATAGCGGCGGCACTATTGAAAACCCGACTTACGAACAGGTCAGCACCGGTGAAACCGGCCATATCGAGGCCATCGAAATCACCTATGACCCGGCCAAGACCAGCTATGATACGTTGCTGGAGCATTTCTGGGAAAATGTCGACCCGACCGATCCGCGCGGCCAGTTCTGTGACAAAGGCAGCCAGTATGTCGCCGGTATTTTCTACAACACGCCCGAACAGCAACAGGCCGCCGAACTATCGATCAAAAAAGTGGAAGAACGCCTGAACCGGAAAGTCGCAACTTTCCTGCGTCCGGCCCAGCCATTTTATGAAGCTGAGGATTACCACCAAAGCTATTACCAAAAGAACGCTTTGCGCTATGAATTATATAAAAAAGGCTGTGGCCGCGACGAAAAGCTTGAGAAAATCTGGAATAAATCCTAGAAGTTAGAGGGTCTGTTTACCCTCTGGCATCCTCCATGCAACTTTTTGGCGTCAAAACACAGGCCTGGTTTGATATCTGGTCTATCGAGCATTTCCTCTCCGGCATGTCCGTCATGACATTGGCCGGTTGGCTGGCCATGCGCCTGATGCTGCACGCCCATCAGAAAATGCCCCTGACGACGGAAGAGAATATCCGCTTCCAGCAACATCCTCTTTTCGCCCATATCGCCATGCTGGCGACTTTCCTGATCGCTTATATGTGGGAACCGGCCGAATTCTATATGGAGGCGGGCTATACTAATAATGAGAAGATCACCTACTGGTTCCAGGGCGTCGAGTTCTGGGGCAACCGTCTGCTGGCCGATCCGCTTCTGACACTGGCGGGGGGCTACACCGCGATGATCCTGCCGAAACTGATCTGGCCGGCCCGTCTCTGCTCGCTGGCCTGGGTCTTAACCCATATCTTCATTTTCCCGCATTCCATGTACCTCCAAGAATCATTCTCAACGCTTGTCCGTTAAGCTTCAAAGGCGTATCCTGCCCGGATCAACAGGCAGTTTCTTTTATGACGACCTCTTCTTATACGGATCTTTTCAAGCAAAAAATTGACACGCTGAAAGATAAAGGCAATTACCGCCGCTTCGCCGACCTGCAACGCAAGACCGATTATTCCATGCAGGCCATTCACCGCCCGTGCGATTACGCCGCGCGTGACATCACCATCTGGTGCAGCAATGATTATCTCGGCATGGGTCAACATCCCGATGTCATCGCCGCAATGGGCGATGGTGCGAAACATTATGGCGCAGGGGCTGGTGGCACACGTAATATTTCCGGTACCAGCCACGCACATGTCCTGCTGGAAAAAGAAATAGCCTCCCTGCACAACAAGGAATCCGCTTTAGTCTTCAGCTCCGGCTATGTCGCCAACCAAACGGCCTTGTCCACCATGGGCAAATTGATGCCCGATTGCGTAATTTTCTCTGATGAAAAAAACCATGCTTCGATGATCGAAGGCATCCGTCAGAGCGGCTGTGAGAAATATATTTTCCGCCATAACGACATGGATCATCTGGAGAATCTGCTCCGCGATATCGCCATCGAGCGCCCGAAAATCATCGCGTTTGAATCTGTCTATTCGATGGATGGTGATATTGGCGATCTGGCCGGCTTTATTGCCCTGGCGAAAAAATACAATGCCCTCACCTATCTGGATGAAGTGCATGCCGTCGGTCTCTATGGTGCCACCGGTGCCGGTATTGCCGAACGTGACGGTTTGAGCGATCAGATCGATATCATCAACGGCACACTGGGCAAGGCGTTTGGCGTGATGGGTGGTTACGTCGCCGGTGATGCCGTCATCATCGATGCGATCCGCAGCTATGGCTCCGGTTTTATCTTTACAACATCCCTGCCACCGGCGATTTGCATGGCGGCGCTGACCAGTATCCAGATTGTCCGCACCACACCGGAATTGCGTACCGCGCATCAGCAAAAAGCCCTGGCCGTGAAAAACGCCCTGGGCAAAGCCAATATCCCGTTTAAAGCCACACCGACCCATATCGTGCCGGTCATGGTCGGTGATGCTGCCACATGCCGCACCATGAGCGATATGTTGCTTTATACGCACAATATCTATGTCCAGCCGATTAATTACCCGACTGTACCCTGGGGAACCGAACGCCTGCGCATCACCCCATCGCCCCTGCACAGCGATGCCGATATCGCCCATCTGGTCCGCAGCCTGGGGAATGTCTTTGATATTCACATGGAACCGGCCTATATCCCGGAAATGACACAGAACATGCTTGAAAAGGCCGTATAAACCTTTATTTTGAATATATTCAAAATAGAGAGTTGATATGATTTACGATTCCGGTTTCCGCCGCTGGGCCGCGGTTTTTGCGCTCTGTGCCATGTTGAGCATTTCCATCCTGGCCTATGCTCAGGATAAACTGCCTGATGCCAACCAATCGGCCGAAGCAAAAACTGAGGAAGTCGTCACCCCTCCCAGCGCAACGCCATTTACCGAACAGGATGTTTTATCCTATCTGGAACAAATCCTGTCCTGGCAGAAAACAGCTTTGTCATCACAACAAATCGATGGCAACGCACGTGAGATATTGCTGGCCGACGCGCTGCATCAAAATTCTACTTCCGCCCTGGGTTCCGCTTTCGATTTTTCCCGCGCCCAGGCCGCTATGCTGGACAAGCCGCCTGCTGAAAAAGACGCAACGCCCGCAGCAGATGCAAAACCGGAAGAGGCGTCTACCGCCAACCTGAATAAGTTCGCCGCTGGCGTTGAAAGCCACATCGCACAATTGCAATCACAACTGAACAACATCAATAGCCGTTTGCGCAATGGAACAGTCCGGAACCGCGCCGGCCTGACTGCGCAACGTGAAAAACTGACCGGTGAGATCAATCTGGCCAAAGCGCAACAGGATCTGATCAAAACCATCAACCAGACCATTCAGGATGGCAGCGATGCACAGATCGGTGCTCTGTTAAAAAAGATCAACAACCTGGCCAAAACCGCACCGGGTTTAAGCGACAAGACTGCCGCTGCGGTCACAGTGGATAAACCGGCAAACGTAGCAACAGAGACAAGCACGGCACCAACAGCCGATACAAAGGAAGAAGCCAGTGCCAATGAAGGTCTGATCCAGCTGGCCGGTGATATTTTCAGTATCGTCCGCAAGAAACGTGATATCCAGGCCCTGCGCCAACAAACCAAGGATCTGAAAGAAACCACCAAGACGATGCGCGACCAGCTCCGTACCGCCCTGCAGAATATTGGCAAGGAAGGCAACGATCTCAATCGCGGCAATACTGATGTTAAAACACTGGAGCAACAACGCGCTGATCTGGACATCCTGACGCAGAATTTCCGCCAACTCTCCCTCAGTGTCGTTCCACTGTCCCAGGGTTACAAAGCCCTCGACACCAGTGCCCGCACTTTAAAAGAATGGCTGGCTGTGTTGGATACCAACCTGGCCAGCGCTTTGCGTAAATTCCTGCTGAACCTGACGGTTCTGGGTGTTGCCCTGCTCATTCCATTTGCTCTGTCCGAACTTGCGAAACGCATGGTGACACGTTATGTGCATGACAAACGCCGCCAGCGTCAGCTGCGCATCCTGCGTCGCGCGATCCTGATCACGGTCCTATTCCTGATCGTCCTGTTCAACCTGACCAGCGAGATCGGGTCATTGGCCACCTTTGCCGGTTTCCTGACAGCCGGCCTGGCCGTAGCGCTGCAGAATGTCATCCTGTCAGTGGTGGCACATTTCTTCTTCTTTGGCCGTTACGGCGTGCGCAATGGTGACCGCGTTACGGTCGGCGGTGTGACTGGTGACGTGACCCAGGTCGGTATGGTGCGTTTGTATCTGGCTGAAGTCTCCGGCGAAGGTGAACTGGCGGAACCAACCGGACGGATCGTCGCTTTCCCGAACTCTATCCTGTTCCAGCCATCCGCTTTCTACAAACATATGCGCTGATTATTTCTTCTCTGCCAGCGGCATTTTATTTTTCGGGATCAGACTGGCATCCCCCTTCTTGCCGGTATGCTTCTGCATATCACGCATCAACAAGGCACAATTACTGTCTTTCCCCAAGCCTGGCTCAATAAAGGCCAGGGCCGCTGCCGGCGGGAAGAGCGCCCCGACGGCCGCCGCCACACCACCGCGCGCCGCCACATTCTTCAGATCGAGATCGATATCTGGTTTCTTCAATGTACCGCGCAGGCCGATGGGTGAATTGAGCGACAGGATACTCGTATCTTTCGGCCTGGAATAAAGCTTCATATCCAGCGTCTCATCCTTCAGATTAATCCGTCCATCCCCCGTAATATTTGTATCCGTCGTATCCAGGACAAAATGACGCACATCCATCACTCCGCGATTGACATTGAAATCACCCAGCATACAACGGATTGGTACAGGCTCGTCGCCTTTGAGATATAGCCCCAGGCTTTGCGCCACATCCAGACCCAGTAACTCAATAACCAGATTGCTGATCTGCCCGCCTTCCATCCCCAGCCCGATTGTACCATCGGATGTGGCCAACATCTGGCGCAGGCTCTTGCCCGTACCTTTCAATTGTGCCGTACCACCTATATATCCCTCACTGACATTCTTCGTGCCGAATTTTTCCGCCAGTTTTTCAAAGATCGGCTTGAGCATCAAGCGACGGAAACGAAAATCGCCATCTATCCTGACGGGTTCCTGCCGTGCATTCACCGTCAGATAGGCTTTGATATCACCATTCGCCGTACCGAAACGTATCGGATTTAATTTCAGTTGCCTGTTATCCAGATTGACCTTCATAGAGAAATCATCGAGCGGCAATGAAGATGAAATCAGTTTCTTGCCGGTAAAGGTTACATCCGCATCCATCGCCGCCAGGCGGGAAATATCAAGCGGTGTATCGGGAATCAGGAAGGGGCTAGCTTCCTGCTTGGTTGCTAATCGCTGTTGTTCGGCAGATGCCGTTTCACCTGTTTCAACTTTTGGCGTAGCACCAATGAAACCGCCCAGATCATCGAAATCAAGATTGTTACTGACAAAATCACCTTTGAGAATGGGCCGGTCGCCACGCGTATCCCACGTCACCGAACCGCGTAAATCACTATCACCCATACGGCCTTTGAACGCTTTGAAGTTCCAGATATCTGTCTCGTAACTCAATTTACCGGTTACGTCATAAGGCGGTGTCGGTGGCAAAGCCATCCCGATCAGGTCGAATAATTCCGCCGCATCCTTGCCCGTCAGTGTCAAGGCGATATCCATGCCCTTTAATTTAACCGGGTCTAGCATCGTCCCCTTCAATGTCGCACGTGTATTTCCTGCTGACATCGTCATATCCACTGGATAAGGCTTATCGGTTTCCGTCAGCTGGAAAATATTGCCACCTTTCAGATCGATCTTGAAATCATGCCCCTGCCAGGAACCATCACCTTTAAGACTCAGCGTCTCATCCCGGTCCGCTTCGCCTTTGACCGTATCGATGATCAGATTCATATCGGTTTTGGTCACACCATCTTTGTAACGGAATTTACCGTCACGAATAACCAGGCGGCTAATCGCGGGGAATTCATCACGCCCATCGGGTTTAATCGCTTCCACCGATGCACTGCCGCCAGCATTCTCGGTCCATTCCCAATTGGCATGACCGTCCTTGTCTTTTTCCAGCAGCAAGTTCGGTTTATCCATGACAATTTCCGGAAAAACCAGATCACCTTTGAATAAAGGCCGCCAGTCAAAAGATGCGTCCAGCCGCTCAACCGATAGCATCGTCGGATCGGAACCTTTTTCAAAATTCCCGATATTCAGATTTTGCACATGAATGGACGTCACCGGCCAGCCCCAGTCAATATCCAGCTTCTCGGTCGTTTTGATCTGGCGTCCGGAGGAATCGCTGGCGGTGTGCAGGATAAAAGCTTCGAACAGCGGACTGTTCAGGAAGATTACCAAAATAACGATGACGGTTAACAAACCGATGCTGCCGCCCGTCAAGATGATTTTCTGTTTTTTTGAAAATTGCATTTGTATAAATCTGTCCAAAAATAAAAAGAGACACCTGATAAAGGGTGCCTCTTATCATTTAGAACAGGAACTTACCGGGTAAACCCTGATAGAAAATCATATTCTATGACGATTAACGTATTTATTTTTTATCCGGGCTCAGCGTCAGTGGAAGAACGCTGGATGATTCAGATGCCGGTGCCAGCACAGAGTTTTCACCGGTCGCCGGTTTCACAGCCGGCACATCCGTCTTTGGAATTGGCATGGCAAAAGCCGATGAACCATCCGGGGTGATATTGCGTTTTGGTGCATCCTCCACACGCGGCGACAGGATCTTTGGTTCTTCAACCGGTTTCACTGTTGTCGCCTCTGCCGGAGCAGCACCGGACCAACCACCACCCAATGCACGGATCAGATTGACAGTATCGACAAAACGCTGCCCCTGAACACGTGTGTAAGCACGTTGTGCCGATAAGGCATCGCGCTGTGTATCGATAACTTCCAGATAGCTGGTCTCGCCTTCTTTATAGCGAACATCTGAAATATGGTTTGCCTTGGTAGCCGCATCGGCAGCACGGTAAAGCTGTTCAGCCTGTTGCGCATCCAGACGCAGGGACACGAGTGAATCTTCCACTTCACGGAAGGACACCAGAACCTGCTGGCGATAAGTTGCGACAGCTTCATCATAACCGGCTTTGGCCAGATCGACACCGGCTATACGACGACCGCCATCAAAGAGCGGCATGGACAAGGCCGTCCCGAACAGCGGACCCAACATCCAGGTCCGGCTCGACCATTTGAACAAATCACCCAATTCGTTCGAAGCCAGACCGCCAATGGCCGTCAGGTTCAAAGACGGGAAGAAAGCCGCGCGGGCGATCCCGATATTGGCGTTCGCCGCAGCCATTTGTTTCTGGGCGGCCGCAATATCCGGACGACGCTCCAGAACAGTCGATGGAATACCGGCTGGAATCAGCGGCAGGCTTTCCGGCAGTTTTTTCTCAACCAATGTCACGTCGGATGGCGCCTTGCCGATCAGAACAGCCAGAGCATGTTCGGTGATCGCGCGTTGCTCATCCAGAGCAGTCAGTTCAGCCTGCGTCGAGGCCAGTTCGGCCTGGGCACGCAAATCATCCTGTTCGCCTGTTTCACCCAGCTTGTAACGGCTGTTGATCAGCTTCGCCGCTTCTTCACGCAATGTGATCGTCTGGCGCAGCAAATCGCGTTCGGTATCAAGGGCCTGCAGGGCAAAATAATTCTGGGCAACCTGGCCATGGATCAACAACACGCTTTGGTTCAGTAAATCACGTTGCGCTTCACGGTTCAGACGCGCCATTTCAGCCTGGTTACGGATACGACCGAACAGATCGACTTCATAAGACAGATTGACCTGGGCCTGATAATTGGTTGAGGGCTTGCCACCCAGATTCAGCGTATTGCCACGACCGGCATTCCCACCGAGATTGATCGCCGGCAACAGACCGGCACGGTTTTGACGATAGACAGCATCCAGCTGATTCAAACGGGCAGCGGCGATTTTCAGATCCTGATTTGCTTCCGTTGCCTGATCCTGTAACTCATTCAGTGCCTGATCGTTAAAGATCGTCCACCATTTGGATTGATCGACCTGACCAGCATCTTTAGATGCAATAACCCATTTTCCTTCCAGCGCCTGATCGGCTTCCTTGAACTGGGCCGGGTTGGCGGCAGATGGCGTTGCGAACTCAGGCGACAGATTACAGGCCGTCAGCAATGTAGAGACTGATACTGTTATCAGTAAAGCACGACCAAAAGAGGAGAGTGTCATTATTTTACACCTTCTTCAGAGTGATTATCGTCATCCGGATGGCACTCGATTTGCGTTTCATGATGATGACCCGTCAGCGCATGGCCGCCGGACAATGCACGCAGGACAACATAAAAGACCGGTGTCAGCAAGAGACCAAAGAATGTCACGCCCAGCATACCGCCGAACACGGCAACACCCATCGCATGACGCATCTCGGCACCGGCGCCTGTGGCCAGAACCAGCGGCACAACACCCAGGATAAATGTAAAGGATGTCATCAGGATCGGACGCAAACGCAGGCGGCAGGATTCAATCGCGGCCTGGATCGGTTTGTAACCCTGGAATTCCAGTTCACGGGCGAATTCCACTATCAGAATAGCGTTCTTACACGCCAGACCGACCAGAACGATCAGACCGATCTGAGTGAAGATATTATTATCGCCACCGCCGATATTGACCGCGGCAATCGCGCACAGCAACGACATCGGCACGATCAGAATAACCGCAACCGGCAGGCTGAGACTTTCATACTGTGCCGCCAATACCAGGAAGGCCAGCAAGATACACAGCGGGAACACATAGATCGCAGTGTTACCAGCCAGAATTTGCTGATAGGTCAGGTCGGTCCATTCAAAGTCAAAACCTTTTGGCAGTGTTTCTTCCAGGATGCGCACCATGGCAGCCTGAGACTGACCTGTTGAATAACCGGCTGCCGTATCGCCGTTAATGTCAGCGGATGGATAAGAGTTATAACGCGTCACACTGTCCGGACCGAAACTATCCTTGACGGTGACAACGGACCCCAGCGGCACCATATCACCGGATATATTCCGGATCTTCAGCTGCATGATATCTTCCGCACGGTCACGGAACGTACTATCCGCCTGCGCAATCACCTGATAGGTACGACCGAACTGGTTGAAGTCGTTAATATACAGCGAACCGAGATAAAGCTGCATGGTCTGATAAATCTCATTGATCGACAGGCCCATCTGTTTTGCCTTGTCACGATCTACATCGACCGCCAGTTGCGGAATGTTGATCTTGTAATAAGACAGGACATTCATCAGTTCCGGTGTCTGATGTGCCTTGTTGACGACATCCTGCACAACCTGGTTCAGTTTCAGGTTCCCCTGGCCAAGGCGGTCTTCGATTTGCAATTTGAAACCACCGGTCGAACCAAGACCACGCACAGGTGGCGGCGGGAACATCAGAATAAAGGCACCCGGAATGGCGCCGAATTTCTGGTTCAGGCGACCGGCAATCGCACCAGCTGACAAATCCGGTGTATTCCGTTTATCGAAAGCATCCAGGCTCACGAACACAATACCGGCGCTGGAGCTGGCGGCAAAACCGTTGATCGACAGACCCGGGAAGGCAATCGCGTTCTGCACGCCTTTCTCATCCATCACGATCTTGGACATCTGGCTGATGACCTCCTGCGTACGGTGCAATGTCGCGCCATCAGGCAATTGGGCAAAACCGATCAGATATTGCTTATCCTGCGCCGGAACGAAACCGGCTGGCGTTGTCTGGAACAACCAGAAAGTCGCACCGATCAGCACGCCATAAACCAGCAGGGCCATGAAGCGGAAACGCAACACGCCTTTGACGCCGCGGGCGTAAGATTTGGAACTGCGGGTGAAGACATGGTTGAAGCCACGGAAGAACCAGCCGAACAGGAAATCGATACCCTGCTGCAATTTGTCTTTTGGCTGGTGTGGGTCTTTCAACAGCAATTTGGCCAATGCCGGGCTGAGCGTCAGCGAGTTAAACGCGGAAATAACCGTGGAGATCGCAATCGTCAACGCGAACTGACGATAGAACTGACCGGTCAGGCCACTGATATACGCCACCGGAATAAACACGGCACATAACACCAGCGCCGTTGCAACAATCGGCCCCGTCACTTCAGACATGGCCTGATAAGTTGCATCGCGCGGCGATTTTCCTTCATGGATGTTACGTTCGACGTTTTCAACCACAACAATCGCATCATCCACCACGATACCAATCGCCAGAACCAGACCGAACAGGGTCAGCGT
>DASWYT010000228.1:0-5938 GCA_036404835.1 Alphaproteobacteria bacterium
AAAACCGATTTTACCGACGATCCAGACCAGGGCAGAACCGACAACCAGGACTTGCAGGGCGAAGAGTGCGAGGCCTAAAAGACGAAACATGTGTACTCCTTACCATTTATCATTATAGTTTTTGGTTTTCAGGAATTCTCCGATACGGCGTTGTGTACCCGGAGAAAGAGTCGATGGCAGGTCTTCCAATTCGAACCAGCCTATTTTTTCCACTTCAAATTCTTCCGGTGCGATTTTGGCAACGCCATCGAAATGGTGACAGACATAGACGGCGATGTAATCGTTGCGTTTTTCCAGATCGTTGTAATAAAAACCCAGCAGCTCAGGATCGCGTGTCAGGTTGATGCTGATTTCTTCGCGTAATTCGCGGCGGAGGGCCTTCATCGGGTTTTCCCCTTTATTGATGCCACCACCCGGTAAATACCAGTGCGGCAGATACGTATGCTTGACCAGCAGAACGCGTCCATTGTCGATCAGCAAAGCCCGTACGCCAAGCGTGACTTTGCCACGGCGTAATAAGGATAAAATTCCATGGGCGAATTTATAAAGAAGGCGCATTAATAGACGCTCGTATTAGTGGGTGCAGGAGGTGACAGGAGTGATTTGATCTGTTTATCGTTGAGCAGATTCTCGCTCTTTTCAATCAGCATATCCAGCATGTTCACGGCCGCATCACGGCCCTGTAAATTATGGGCCAGCTCGATGACTTCGGCCTCATACGGACCCTGGTAATCCTGCAAGGTACGGGCTGCTGCCATGAAACTGTCATCCTGCAGTAATTTTTGTGCCAATGCGACTTGTTCGCGCGGGGTCGATGGAATGACGATATCCTGGTTCCGGCTGGTCACCACATGCGGTTCAGTCTTGATGGCTGTGCCTGTGGCATCATCCTTGCGGATCTGGATGACATTGCCCACGGCCAGGCGCAGGCGTTCGCTCCATGGTGCATCCGGATTGCTCAAAGCTACCTGGCGTGTTTCCTGTTGGATCATATCCAGCGTTTCATTCATTTGCTCTTTGGTCATCAGGCCCTTTTCAGCGAAAGGCGCCAGCTTATCGATGGATTTAACCATCTCCGGATCGGCGGAGACCAGCATCTTCAGGAATTTCAGATCGTCATGGAAACTTGTCTGACGGTCCAGCAATGTGTGCAATTGTGCGACACCCAGCAACAAGGCCGCCGCCGCGACATCGCGATGGCTGATCTGGGTCATTTGTTCCTGGATGGCACTGGCATCAAAGCCTTTGGCCTGTAATTGCCGGTCCATTTGATCAATCCGGTTGCGCAGGCCGCCGATCATCGTTTCGATTTCATTGATTTGCTGGACCAGTTCTTTTTGTCTGGCCGGGGTGTCGGCCTTGATCTTGCGTACATCGGTCAGCGTGCTGTCGATGACGTCGCGGGAACGGCGTAATTTATCGATCGTGGCGGCATCATTTTGTGTAATGGCCGGCGTATCTTTTTTTATCACAGGATTTACGGCTGATTCCAGATCACGTGTAATCGATGTGGTCGTGACGGTTTCGCCAGTGAACAAATCGAAAATATCTTTCCCGAAGAACAGGACGATCAGGACAACAGTGACCAGTGCGATAATGCCGACCATAGCAAGGGATGTCATGACCCAGTAACGCAGCTGGGCTTGTGGCATGGCGAAATAATGGGCGTTCGGATCGCGTGGCGGCGGTTTCGGTGCGGCATGCTTGGTCTGTGGCGGGATATAGCCATTTTCAACCATCGGTGCCGGGGCAATGGCGATTTCGGTAACCGGCAAATCGCTTGACATGGCATCGGCACTGGCCAGGGCGGCCCCGTTTAACAGCTGGTCGAATAATGTTTGCGCTTCGGACGGTAACAGGCCACGCAGGCGGGCATGATATTGCTCGGGAATATGATTGCGCAATTTCCAGCCCTGAACCGTGCTGGCGGCCATCTCCAGTTTTTTTGCCAAAGGACGGACACCACCGAACAAATCGATGATCTGCGCGGCTGGCAGGACAGGAGTGCTTTGTTCGATAGCATCATTCATGGCGAAGTCTCCGTGACATCATGTGCGTGATGTCGGTGTTGTTCAATCAGTTGCAGCATGGCTTCCTGTGACGGATGCGCCGCAATATGCACGGCACGCCAGTTTAAACCATCCAATTGTCTGGCCGCGGCTTGACTGATGCAAAACGCTTCTAATTGTGCACAAGTTTCGGTTAAATTATCCTGAATCAACAGGTTTTTGAAATGATGGGCCGCTGCCGGAGAGAAAAAGACCGCTCCGTCAATGAAATGGCGCAACAGGCCGGTCACCGTGCCGCGCTGCAGCCGTGGCACCGGTACGGCGCGATAGAGCGTCCGGGTATCAATCGTGTAATGCAGGGCCGTCAGGGCGTCGCTCAGCGGGTCGTCATCATGATCGCCGGCGGCGCGGAATAACGGGCCTTCTGTCGGCGGGCAATGTTGTTGGACGAGGACGGCCAGGTCTTCGGCATTACCATTGGCGGAATAAACCGGGTGAAAACCGAGTTCACGGGCTGTTTCGGCAGTACGGTCACCGACACAGAAACAGGGCAGGTCCGGAATGCCGAATAAACGGGAAAAGGCTTTGGCACCATTGCGGCTGGTAAAGAGCAAGGCCTGATAAGGACCACCCAGCGGCGGGATCTCATTTTCCTGTTCCAGCCGGTAAAGAGGCTCCAGAATCGCTTTGACCCTGATCTTATGAAGGGCCGCTGCGGTGGCCAATCCGTCTTCACGCGGGCGTGTCACCAGTAATTTCATAGTCTTATTCCTGTTACTATGACGTTATGTGTCTGTAAAATCGTTTTATTGGAATGTATGACAAGTGCGGATTTTATAGCTATATTCTAAACTCAGCAGCCCTTAAGCACAACCCGTCTTCAGATATTATTGATCCGCCTTCATGCATAAAAATTTGACCATATTAGGTATTGAAACCAGCTGTGATGAAACAGCCGTCGCCCTGGTGCGTTCGGATCGCACGATTGTGTCGCAACGTGTGTTGAGCCAGCTGAAAGATCATTTGCCCTATGGTGGTGTCGTGCCGGAAATTGCCGCACGCGCGCATGTCGATCATCTCGACGGCCTGATCAAAGAAGTGATGGATGAAGCCGCTCTGACCTATGACGATATTGATGCGATTGCTGCGACATCGGGTCCCGGCCTGATCGGTGGCGTGATGGTCGGTCTGATGACGGCCAAGGGTCTCAGTCTTGCAACCGGCAAACCGTTTTTAGGTATCAATCATATTGAAGCGCATGCCTTGTCACCGCGCCTGTCACCCGGTGTCGAATTCCCGTATCTGTTGCTGCTGGTCTCGGGCGGTCATTGCCAGATCGTCTGGGTCAATCATGTCGGCGCCTATCAATTGCTCGGCCATACGATTGACGATGCAGTTGGTGAGGCATTCGACAAAGTCGCTAAATTATTAGGCCTGCCTTATCCGGGTGGTCCAGCTCTGGAAAAACTGGCGCGCCAGTCAAAGAGTGTATCCAGTCCGCGTTTTCATCTGCCGCTGCCTTTATGCGGCAAACCGGGAGCTGATTTTTCCTTTGCCGGTTTGAAAACGGCGGCGCGTTTGTTGATTCCGGAATTGCAAAGCGAAGAAGACCGTGCGGAATTTGCGCGCACCTTCCATCATACGATCAGTGCGATTTTTGCCGACCGTCTGAAGAATGCGTTGAAGATGGCGCCGGAAGCACCGAAACGCCTGGTGGTTGCTGGTGGCGTTGCCGCCAATCAATATCTGCGCGATGATCTGCAGGCCTTCTGTGATGCCAACAACATGGAATTTTATGCACCGCCCATGTGGTTGTGCACCGATAATGCCGCAATGATTGCCTGGGCGGCGCTAGAGCGTTTTGCCCATGGCCAGACGGATGAACTGGATTTAGCCGCGCGCCCGCGCTGGCCATTGGTCGAGATGACCGGATTTGCACAGGATGCCGCATGAACGAACAGAACGTCAAAATCAGTGACAAGAAAACCATCGGCGTGATCGGTGCGGGTGCTTGGGGAACGGCTCTGGCAATTGCAGCCGCACGGGCCGGTCATTCTGTAACCTTATGGATGCGCGATGAAGCTGTTGCGGCAGAGATCCAGTCCAGTCGCATCAATCAATCTTATCTGCCGGATCACACATTGCCCCTGACGATCACGGCAACAGCCGATCCGCATAGGCTGACATCCTGTGATGCCTTGTTGCTGTGCGCGCCGGCGCAACATCTCGATCATATGCTGGGTGTCCTGAAGGGGGCATTTGCACCAAACGTACCGTTATTGATCTGCGCAAAAGGCATTGTCATCAAGACGGGTCATTTGTTGTCGCAAATCGTGCAGATGCAGTGCCCGCACCATCCTGTCGGTGTCCTGACCGGCCCAAGCTTTGCACATGAAGTGGCGCAAAATCTGCCAACGGCTTTAACGCTGGCGATGGATGAACCGCATGCTGCGCTGGCTTATGATTTATGTGGCCTGTTATCGACGACGCATTTGCGCGTTTATGTGACGCATGATGTGGTCGGCGCGCAAATCGGCGGTGCATTGAAAAATGTAATTGCGATTGCCTGCGGTATCGCAGCGGGCAAGAAACTGGGTGACAATGCCCGCGCGGCACTGATCACGCGCGGCCTGGCAGAGATTGTCCGTTTCGGTCGCGCATTGGGTGCCGACAGTGAAACATTCCTCGGCTTATCGGGTCTGGGCGATCTGACCCTGACCTGCAATGCGATGCAGTCGCGCAATTTCTCGCTCGGTGTTCTGGTTGGGCGGGGCGAAGACCCGCAAAAGATTTTAAGCGACCGTCATTCCGTTTCCGAAGGTGTCTATACCGCCGAAGCCGTCGTCAATCTGGCACAGCGCCTGGGCGTGGAGATGCCGATTTGCGAAGCGGTTTATGAAACGCTGTCCGGTGCGAAATCGATTGACTATGTGATCAAAGGTTTATTGGAACGTCCTGCAAAGACCGAGGCAGCCTGAACTGGCGGCTCATGCTGGTCAGCATGGCCTCAGCATTGTCAAAACTGTATTTTTCAGGGCGCAGGTATAGCACCGGCTTTTTATTCGTCTGTTTGGGCGCAAATGTGGAATTTTCCAGGAACCCCAGCTTTTTATCGATTGCCGCAGATTTTTGACGAACCAGTTCCTCATCCGGGCTGAGAGCAGAGCTGGTTAATACCAATATATGCGGTATGGATTCTTTCAGGCGGAATTCATCCATGATAATGTTCAAAGAATTGGCATGATAATGATGTCGCGATGTATAACGTCCCCAAGGCTGGGTTACGGTTTTCTTGGCAATAGAGATATAATCCAGAAATCTATCCATATTATTGATCAACCGTGCCTTCGGATAGCGATGAAGGTTACGTATGTTCTTTTCGTTTTGAGACAGGTCATGGAAACAAAGATCCAGAGTGTCTTCCTTTAACTGGTAAAAATTATAGTTATTGATCGCGCCGTTCTTTTTAATATCCTGGAAAATGTCGTAATAGACAGGTGTCGTCTCTTCATTGTAAATATTTTTTCTGAAAGGATCATCCTTGTGATCCCGCAATAAATTGTTCATTCCAAATAACACATGACGAAAATTGTAATAATCCGTCAATTTCTTCAGTGAGCGTGGTTTCGTGTATTTTGACATGCTTACAGTTCGGGGCGTGATAATATTTTAAGTTCGTTTAATAACAGATCCACAGCATCCTTGCCTGGGCCCAATGAAAATTCAGACAATGAATTTTGGTTTGCTGAATTTTTCTCACTGTTCAGGACAATTTCCGGATGTCCTAAAAACTGGTCGATGTCGTGTACTTGTTTTTCAATAGTCCTGTCTGGCGTAGAAAGCTGGAAAACTTTTGGGCCAATTGCTTCCAGTCTTTTGTGGGTTCCAATGATATTTTTGGCTTCCAGGAAACATGAGAAAGCCTGGTC
>DASWYT010000229.1:0-12215 GCA_036404835.1 Alphaproteobacteria bacterium
GACGATCCGGACCCGGCTTTGTTCCCAATGGATGTTATCGTATGCCATTTTGCGGCTCCCGGCCGTTAATTATCCATATTTTATATAAACACATACATATATATATAGTATTACCTTGGGGAAAGATAGCTAAAATAGATACATTTTTAGATAATAGATCATCTTCCGGTTACAGGGATTCGTGTGTCTTTTGCAGGTTTTCAAGGGGCGCCGCGTTAAACTTATGTAACTAAATTGGTGTTACAATCCACCTTAACCACATTAATTACTTACTAAGGGTTTTACCGATGGCTCAGAACAATACTCCAACCAACACCCCGACCAATGCCGCCGCTGACACAGCGAACGTCTCTGCTTCCAGTGCTGCTCCGGCCAACGTCAAGGGCGTGGATATGGGCATGATCGTCGATACGTCTGGTCCGAACATCAACCCTGGTGCACTCGATGCGTCTGCGGCCATCCAGGAGCGCGCCGGCCGCGCCCAGCAAAACCCTAATTTCGGCCAGGGCCCGGATGTCGCTGCCAAGAATGGCGCCATCGGTTACACCTCCATGAATTTCGGCAAGGTTGAAACCCTGCACAAACCGGAAGCCGGCAAAACTGTCACCGTAACCGCCGATGCCGGTGAACAATTCAAAGTCGATTTCGATCCGAATGCCGCACAACTGAGCGTGCGCAACGGTGACCTGATCTTCACTTTCAATGATGGCGCACAAATCGTCGTCGATCATTTTGTGATGGCCTCCAACCAGATGCCAAGCCTGTTGCTGCCGGATGGTACATTGCTCGCGGGTGGCGTTGTCGTTGCCCAGCTGACCGGCAAATCTGCCGATGATCTGTTCAATATTGAAACCGCGGCCGGTCCGGGCGCGGGTGGTGCTGCCGGTTCCGGTGGCTTCATCTATAGCGACGATCTGGGTGATGTGATTGACCTGCTCGATAAATTGCCGCCAATCCTGTTCTCCGAAATGGCCTTTAACGCACCGACCGACCGTCAGCCGCCATTCCTGCTGGCACCGGATTTCGCACCGGGTGCACAACCACCGATCAATGACATTGTTGATGAGACCGGTGGCTACGGCGTTGGTGGCGTGAACGATAATAACGAACGTACCGGTACGGTCATTCCTGATTTCGGCAAGGACGGCGCTGGTTCTATCGCCCTGCAGCCAGGTTTCACCGCTGACGGTTCCGTCGCCGGTGGCACGCTGACCTCTCATGGCGTTCCGGTTACGACCGTTTTCGAAAACGGCATGGTTATCGGTAAAGCCGGTAATGAAACCGTCTTCACGATGGAAGTCCAGCCGGACGGCACCTATAATTTCAAACTGCTCGGCCAATTGGATCACGCTGATACATCCAACCCGGATGATCTGATGAATCTGCATTTCACCTATGTCGTATCCGACAAAGATGGTGATCAGGCGATTGGTGAAATCACTATCGGCGTCCGCGATGATGGTCCGGTGGCCAATCCGGATACCAATGAAGTCAAGATTATCGTGCATGAATATAATGTCATCGGCGGCGCACCGGACTTCCCGACCCTGCAGGAACAAACCAACCTGCCGGTCAATCGTCCTGATCTGTATCAGCAGGGTGTGGACAAGGCCTCTAATGTCTTTATCGACCTCCCGACCACGGTCACGATTGATCGTTTCCAGTCCGGGACAACTGTTTCCGGTTTTGCGTCCCCGCTCTTTGCCTTTACGCAGGACGCGCAGGGCAATATCACCAATATCCAGTTGATCTTCGGTGATGCAACCGCGAACCCAAGCAATAACGGTCCGACTCATGCGGATTACCAGATGGAATCGGGCGGCAAGCTTGGTTTCTTCCTGGCCGGCGGCGGCACGGAAGCCTTGAAGGAAATCGGTGCGATTGATGCCAATGGCAATATCCAGCCGGGCTTCAGCTTCAGCTTGAAAGCGAATGATCAGGGTACATACGATATCCAGTACACGCATAATGGTGCAACCAATACATTGATGTCCGGCGATTCAGCCTTTGTCGCCCGCTTTGCCGGTGACTTCCTGGGTCAGGATATTCAGGGTGTAGCCGGTCGTCAGGATGGCGACGGTAACAATGTTCTGCGTTACGGTTTCGAAGATCTGCCGAAGAACCTGTCCGACGAAGATTATAACGACATTCAGATCAAAGTAACGATCAACCCGATTCACACGGACACGGCCCTGCCGATCACCGGCAATGTTCTGCCGAACGATGTTGTCGGTGAAGATCCGGTCCATGGCGGCCCGATCACCAACCATACGGTGGTGACACAGGTTGCGTTCGAAAATGGCGCTTTCAAGCAATTCGACAATGCGCCGGATGCCGGTGCGGCCAAGGGCAAGTTCCTGACCATTCAGGGCGAATACGGCCTGCTGAAAATCTACGAGAATGGCGAATACACCTATACGTACAATGTCGATAAGCAAAATGGCGATTTCAAGGATGTCTTCCGCTACACGATGCGCGATCAGGATGGTGATACCAGCACCACCACATTGACGATCGGTATCGACAACCCGGTCGTTATCAAGACTCCAGATCCGCAGGATCCATACGAGAATGGCGGCAATAACGATCCGGTTGTCCCAAGCGGTGTCGGTGCGGTGCTGGATGAAGATGATTTGCCAGGTCCGGACAGTGTGACGAAAGATATTACGTTCACCGCGCCGGATGGCGTTGACACAATCAAGATGACGACTGACGGACTGCCAAGCCTGACCTCCAACGGTCAGCCAGTGACTTACACATTGTCTCCGGATGGCAAGACACTGACTGGTACCGCCGGCGGCGAGACCGTGTTCACGGTTGTGATCGGCACCCCGGTCCAACAGTCAGACAACAGCTATAAGGCGCCTTATACCTTTACGCTGGAGAAGCCTCTGGATAACCCAGGCACAGGCGAAAACGTCACCAATATTCCGGTGAAATTCGATGTGACCGATACGGATGGCGACAAGGCCACAGGCACCCTGCCACTGCAGATTGTTGATGATGTTCCGGTTGCTGTCGATGACAGCAAAGCGATGGGCACGTCTTCCGTTACCAGCGGCAACATCATCACCAACGACGATTTCGGTGCAGATGGCCAGGCGCCGAACATGCCGAAGATCAACAGCATCTCTTATGGCGGCGAGACTAAAACCTTTGCCGGTCCTGATTCCGTTGTCTCCTTTACGACACCAAAAGGCATGCTTGAAATCCATGCTGATGGTTCTTACACCTTCACCCGTAACGCCAATCTTGGTGAGTTGAACGAAACCTTCACCTATACGATCAAGGATGAAGATGGAGATATCAGCAACGCGAAACTGGTGATCACCGGTAACGACAATCCTGTGACCATCACCGGTCCGGATCCGCAAAACCCATATGCTAACGGTAACGGCGCACCTCTGGATGAGGATGACCTGCCGGTTCCAGGCACGGACAGCGTAACGAAGGAAATTTCCTTCACCGCTCCGGATGGCGTTGAAAGTATCAAGCTGAACACGGACGGCCTGCCGTCCCTGACCTCCAACGGCCAGCCAGTGACTTATACCCTGTCTCAGGACGGCAAGACACTGACCGGTACTGCCGGTAACCAGACTGTGTTCACTGTTGCGATTGGTACGCCAGTCCAGCAGCCGGACAACAGCTATAAGACTCCATATACTTTCACCTTGCTGCAACCGCTGACCAATCCGGGTTCAGGTGAGAACGTCACCAATATTCCGGTCAAGTTCGTGGTCACCGACACGGATGGCGACAACGCCACCGGGACATTGCCATTGCAGGTCATCGATGATGTTCCTGTGGCGGTTGATGACAGCAAAGCGATGGGTACATCCGCCGTTGCGACAGGTAATATCATCACCAATGATGCATTCGGTGCCGATGGCCAGACGCCAAACGCTCCGAAGGTGACCAGCATCACCTATGGCGGTGAAACGAAATCCTTCGCTGGCCCTGATTCCGTTGTGTCCTTCACCACTCCGAAAGGCACATTGGAAATTCACGCTGACGGTTCTTATACCTTCACCCGTAACGCGTCCCTTGGTGAATTGAACGAAACGTTCGATTACAAAATCACCGACCGCGACGGCGATATTTCTGATGCCAAACTGGTTATCACCGGTACGGACAACCCGGTGACCATCACCGGTCCGGACCCGCAAAATCCATATGGCAACGGTAACGGTGCCCCATTGGATGAAGGTTCCCTGCTGGTTCCAGGCACGGACAGCATTGTGAAGGATATCTCCTTCACCGCTCCGGATGGTCTTGCGTCGATCAAACTGACAACGGACGGTCTGCCAAGCCTGACCTCCCAGGGTCAGTCTGTGACCTACACATTGTCGCCAGACGGCAAGACACTGACCGGTTCCGCCAATGGCCAGCCTGTCTTCACGGTCGTGCTGGGCAACCCGGTCGAACAGCCTGATCATTCCTATAAAACATCTTACACCTATACGCTGTTGCAGCCTCTGGATAATCCTGGTACGGGCGAGAACGTTACCAATATTCTGGTGAAATTCATCGCAACCGATACAGATGGCGACAGCGCCACCGGTACACTGCCGCTGCAGGTCATCGATGATGTTCCTGTTGCCAATGATGATGTGAACGTCGTCAATAACGGTGGTTCCGTCAATGGCAACGTCGTGACCGCTTCCGGTCAGGGCAATGGCGCAGACGTCTTAAGCGCAGACGGTCCGAACAATCTGACCAGCGTTTCCTTCGGTGGTGTGACCAAGTCCTTCGCCAACGGTGCGGATACACAGGTCGATGTAAATGGCCGCTTCATCACCATCAATGGTGACCACGGCCAGCTGAAGATCTACGAAAACGGCCAGTACACGTACCAGCACACGGCTGGTTCCGGTGCGACCACCGATCAGTTCACCTATGTCCTGGGTGACCGCGATGGTGATACCGACCCGGCAACCCTGACCATTACCGCTACCAACACTGTCCCGACCATTCCGGATATTCAGGGCGATAAAGTCAGCGATGAAACCACTGACATCAATGTCAGCATCATCGGCAACGTGTCCTACAACAATGCGTCTTCCGTGGCGCTGGGAACTGCCAATGGTTCATCCCAGTTCATGGCTGACGGTTCGCTGAAAGACGGCGCCCTGACCTCCAACGGCCAGGCCGTTCACGTCGCTCTGATCGATGGCAAATATGTCGGTTATACCGGCTCTGATGCCAACGCTTCCGGCGCGAAAGTGTTCGAACTGACCATGAATGGCAGCCAGTACAGCTTCAAGCAGTTCAGCAACCTGGATCACGGCAACAGCAGCGATCCGAACGATGTCATCAACCTGAAATTCGCCGTCACCGCCAGAGATGACGATGGCGATACGGATACAGGCCTGCTGAACATCGCCGTTCGTGATGATGCACCAGTTGCCAACCCGGATACGAATCAGGCGACAACCATCATTCGCGAATTCAACGTGATCGGTGGCGCTCCTGACTTCCCGACGCTGCAGGAACAAAAAAACCTGATTGCCGATCGTCCGGATCTGTATGAGCAAGGTACCGTCAAGGCATCGAATGTTGATATTGATCTGCCGACAACGGTTGTGATCGATCGTATCAAATCGACGACGCTGGCAGCGGGTCAGCACTCGGCTCTGTTTGCCTTCACGCTGACAGGCGATGCCGCCATCAGCAACGTCCAGTTGATCTTCGGCATCGCATCCAGCAACCCGGAAGATAACGGTCCGATGTCAGGCGAATACCAGATGACATCTGGCGGCAAACTGGGCTTCTTCATTCTGCAGGATGCGACGCAGCTGATGAAGGATATCGGTGCCACCGACAGCGAAGGCAACCTGCAGCCAGGTTACACCTTCAACGTCGTTCACAAGGATGACGGTTCCTACAAGGTCCAGTACACACATGATGGCCAGACGCACGATCTGTCCCCGAACGTCATGTTCGGTGGCGACATGCTGGATCAGCCGATCCATGGTGTGGCCGGCCGTATGCAGGATGATCCGAATAACGTTCTGCGTTATGGCTTCGAGGATCTGCCGCTGAACTCCAGCGATACTGACTATAACGACGTTCAGTTCAAAGTGACGATCAACCCGATCATCACCGAAGTGACCGATCCGATCAGCGGTAACGTTCTGCCGAACGACCATGTCGGCCAGGATGATATTCCAGGCCTGTCCTATGGCACGCATGTGTCTCAGGTTGCTTTGGGCGATGGTTCGTTCCTGAACTTCGGCAATCCATCAGGCACAGATGGCGGTGGCAAGTTCATCAACATCCAGGGCGAATACGGTCTGCTGAAGATGTACGAGAACGGCCAGTACACCTATGTCTACAACACGGACAAAAAAGACGGCGATATGCAGGATGATTTCCGCTATACCATCGTCGACAATGATGGCGACACCAGCAACGCGACAGGCCTGACCATTTCCATCAATCTGGATGATCAGACCAAGACCGTGTCTCTGTTCTCTGCCAAATCTGTGGATACTGGTTTTGCTCCGGGCGAGAATGACAATAACGGTCCGGCCCACAAACGTGTCGATACCAGCACCACGCTGGAAGATCACGATGTGGCCGGTAAGGTTGACGGTGATGCCGTCTCCTACACGCTGGGTCACCAGGGTGATGCGTCTGTCTTCAACACAGAGCTGACCGTCAATGGTGCCGTTGTCAAAGCGATCGTGATCGGTGACACGGTTCACGGTTTCATCGGTGAAGCCTATGACAACCGCGACATCTTCACGCTGACGCTGCAGGCTGATGGTAACTATGCGTTTGATCTGCATGATAAAGTAGATCAGGGCGGCGTCGTTTCCTTCGACTATACCGGCAAGGAAGTCGATGGCAGCGCGGTCGAAGGCCACCTGGCTATCGGTGTCGATGGTGACACAGCCGTCGCTGTGGGCACCCATCATGACAGCCTGAACCTGGGTGATGTCCTGGGTCCACAGGGTGGTTCCGGTTCCGATAATGCCGACAGCATGAACCATGTGGCCAGCATCGATATCATTAACGATATCCTGTCTGACGATGATCCACATAACGGCTATAACGGTTAAGACCCTGTTTTAACCTATTTCTGTAAAATAATAAAAGCTCCCGCCATCCGGTCGGGAGCTTTTTTTATTTGAAAAAGCATTGTCTTGCGTTATAAGGTACCTAACTCAACTCGCAATAACGCAGCTGGGACCTTTTCCCGACCGCTGTGTCAACAAACTATAAGATAAGGCTATTATCTATGATGTATTCTGTACGTTTTCTGCTGGGAGCCGTTAGTGCTGTTGCAATTTTGACCTCCGCCGCCGGTGCTCACGCACAGGCTCTTCCCGAGGTCGTTAAACTGGCCGTTGAAACCAACCCGCAGATCGGCGTCGTATCCGCTAACCGCCAGGCGGTTGCTGAAGAATTACGTCAGGCCCGTGGTTTGTATCTGCCACAGGTTGATCTGACTGGTTCTGTTGGTCCGCAATGGTCAAACGATATTATCAGCCGTTCCGCCAATCTCGGCACAAACGAAGAGCAACTGACGTCTGAAGGTCGCCTGACCGTCACACAGCGTTTGTTCACGGGTTTCCAGACGACAAACGAAGTAGAGCGCCAGAAAAGCCGAGTCGCCTCCGCTGCCAGCCGCGTCTATGACAACGCCGAAAATATCGCCCTCGACGCCATTGGCGCCTATCTCGAAGTGATTCGCCAGCGCGAACTCTATGCCCTGTCCAAGCAGAACGTGAATTTCCACCAGGAAATCCTCGGCAAGCTGGAACAGCGTCTCACCGGTGGTGTCGGCACACGTGCTGACGTTGCCCAGACCCGCGCCCGTGAAGCGCGTGGCCAGGCCACACTGGCTCAGACAGCCAATGATCTGGGTGATGCCGAAGCCTTCTACACCCGCGTGACCGGCCAGTTCCCTGGTGAACTGACCCGCCCGGACTTCCCGGTTGCTGCTTTGCCGCAATCCATCGATGCCGCTGTTCAGCTGGCCCAGCACAACAACCCGAAAGTGCGTACGGCTGAATATGATGTTGATGTGACCGAGCATGAGCGTTCCGTTGCCGATGCACCATTCTACCCGCAATTCAACCTGGTGGCTGATACGGGCTATAATGATGACCAATCCGCCCGTGACACATATGGTTATGATTCCCGCGTTCTGGTTCGTGGTTCCGTGAACCTGTTCCGTGGCGGTATCGACCGTGCGGCCCGTCAGGAAGCTGTGCAGCGTATGCACCAGGCCCGCGAAGACCGTTCCCGTATCGCCAACGAGCAAAAAGAAGAAGCCCGCCGTTCCTGGTTTGCCTATCAGGCCAGCGCCCAGCGCGTGCAACAGCTCGAGTCTGCGGTTAAAGACCTGAAAGACACACGTGATGCTTACGAACAGCAATTCAACATCGGCCAGCGTTCCCTGCTGGATCTGCTGGATGCTGAAAACGAACTCTTCACCGCCCGTGGCCAATTGCTGTCCGCTGACCTGAACCAGCTGCGTTCCGGTTACCGTATGCTGGCTGCTGACGGCCAGTTGCTGAAGACCCTGCAAATCGCCGCTCCGAAGCAGTCCGACGTGAAGTCTGAAAGCTTTGATGACAGTATCTGGGGTCGTGGCGCTGCCGAGATCAAAGAACCGAAATAAGCATCGTTTCAAACGATCGCTCTAAAAGAAAAGCCGCCTTGTAGGGCGGCTTTTTTTTCGCACGGAGGAGTGGAAACTTATCGGGCGGAAGCCAGCATCAGGCCACCGACAGGGTTGGCGCCATAGGACCAGATGCCGCTGGCATTGACAGCGAAGCGTGGTGTGTAGGCGTTGGCATAGTCAGTATCTTTCTGGACGGAGCTGGACAGGTTATCCAGTACATAGATGACGCCGTCGGCTTTGGCAGCCAGGACGGAGTGGCCAATGCCGCGGTTGTTATCGACGACAGCCATCACGCGCAGGTCACGGTCATTGAAGCCCAGGACGCTTAAGGTGAAGTATTTGGCGATGGCATAGTCTTCACAGTCACCGGAATTGGCCATGAACTGGGCTGGAGTCGCCCATTTGTCGCTCATGCCATAGACTTCTTTGTCTTCGCGGTACTGCCAGCGGTTGAAGAATGTGTTCACCAGGCGCAGTTGGGTGACTTTGTCGGCCTGCAGCAGGGTCAGGACCATATCGCGCCAGGCGGTCATGGCAGCGCCTTTGCAATGGTCGGCGGCTTGCAGGCAGGAGGCGAACAGAGGGGCTTCAGCGCGCATGGCGGCCAGGGCCTGGTTCCATTGACCGACACGGTCAGCAGCTTTCGCAGCAACCATCTCAACGGCGCCAAACGGGCCGGTTTCAGCGGCTTTGGTCTGTTGGGCAATCTGACCCAGGGTCAGAGCGTGGCTGTGGCTGGCCAGACCCATCAGGATCACGGCGCTGGTCAGAAGACGGACACATACAGTGTGAATACGCATTGGATTCTCCATGCACCTAAGATTCTCGATAAGTTTATGGTAACACCCAATGGTTAACAAACTGGTTAATACGGGCACATAATTATGGTATAATAAAATGACCCATCATACCCCTCTCATCTGTACAAAACCCTTGCCAGCCTTAAGTCATTGCGTGTAAACAGGAAGAACCAAAAGTTTCTCTATTTTTGAACCCACTTGAAGGCTCGCTTAATGATGACACGTTCCCTCTTTAAAGCTGTTGCTTTGTCAGCCGTTTTAGCTGCCGGCCTGCTGGCAGCCCCTGCGACTCAGGCTGCCGTGCTGAACGGTATCTACGACACTGACAGCTCCAAAGGTCTGCCGGCCAGCGGCCTTTCTTTCACCCAGAACCTCTACAAAGAGTATGTTGCTCTGTCGAATGACCGCGACAATCGCGGCGATAACGTCGATGGCGAATTGTTCAACCACAAAGCACTGTTGGCACAACGCCGCGCCGGCGTGCAAATCGATACGGTCGGTGACCGTATCCTGAACGATCAGCAGCGCACCGTATTCTATCAAGCGACGAACCGCCTGAACTTCGTTTACGATGCTGGCGGCCGCGAACTGGCACCTCTGGAAACAGCAGTCGGCCAGGTGGCTTTTGATTGCTGGATCGAAGCTGAAGAGCGTAAAGACCAGAAAGATTCTGCTGGTTGCCGCAAGAAATTCGAAGATGCGATGGCTGCTGCCGAACAGAAAGTGAAATACACTTTAGGTCAGGTTGAAGCACCACCGGCTCCGGAACCAGCGCCTGCACCGGCTCCGGTTCAGGTTCCGCCACAAGAATATTACATCATCCCATTCGTCTTCGACTCCACGACGATGATTCCGGAAGGCGAACAGCAACTGTCCAAAGCGATCAAGGATCTGAAAGACCTGGATCAGCTGAAGATCAGCATCCGCGCACACGCTGACCGTTCCGGTGCGGATGGTTATAACGTCAAACTCTCCCGCCGCCGCGCTGAGGCTGTGCTGAACCGCCTGTCCGCAGCCGGTATCCCACAGAACCGCCTGCGTATCGTTGAAGCTGTCGGCGAGTCCCGCTCGATGGTTCCAACCGGCGATGGCGTGAAAGAACAACGCAACCGCGTGGTCGAACTCGACCTGCGCCAGTAAGCGTTACCCTATTAACGAAAAACCCCGCTATTGTGCGGGGTTTTTTATTGCGTCTTTTTGTCATCCCAGATGACGCAACGCGTCAGTCTGGGATCTCCTTTTTGGAAAAGGACAAAGATTTGTTTGGGAAAGCATATTGGTTTAAGTGAGATCCCAGACAATTGCTGCGCAATTTCTGGGATGACGAAAAATATAATCAGATTTTCAACACCACGCCCGGGTTCATGATGTTGAGCGGGTCGAGTGTTTGTTTGATCTGGCGCATCAATTGCATTTCGATGGGGGATTTGCTGGTGGTGAGTTCGTCGCGCTTGAATGTGCCGACACCGTGTTCGGCGGCGATGGAACCGTTATAGCGCAGCACGATGGCATGGACGGCGTGGTTGATATCGTCCCATTGCGCGACGAAATCATCATCATTGCTGCCCAGCGGCTTGCCGATATTGAAATGGAGATTGCCGTCACCGACATGGCCGAACGGCAGGGCACGCGCACCCGGCAGAAGTTGTGCGATCAGCGGCACGGCTTCATCGAGGAAAGCGGGCAGGGTCGAGACCGGCACGGAAATATCATGCTTGATCGCACCACCGGCCCGGCGTTGCGCCTCGACGATGGCTTCGCGGATAAACCAGAGTTGCTGGCGCTGTTGCTCGCTTTCGGCAATCACGGCGTCCAGGATCAATTGCTGTTCGAATTGTCCGGTGAGGAATTGCTCGATGATGGCCCGGTCCGTGTTCATCGTTTCCATCAACAGATACCAGGGCGCATTTTCCTGGAGCGGGCGGATGATGGCCGGTCCGAACATATCGCAATATTCCAGATTGCCATCGCACATGAGTTCGCAGGCCAGGATATTTTCGCCGATCTGCGAACGCAGCGTGTTGAAAATATTGACGGCCGTCTGCACATCCGGCAAGGCGATGAAAAATGTCTCGCGCTGTTGCGGCAGAGAAAAGAGCTTCAGCACGGCTTTGGTGATAATGCCCAGGGTGCCTTCGGAACCGATGAAAAGCTGTTTGAGATCGTAACCGGAATTATCCTTGCGCAGGCGGCGTAAGTTTGTCCAGATCTCGCCATTGGGCAAAACAACTTCCAGCCCCAGAATGAGATCGCGCATCACACCATAGCGCAGCGCCAGAATACCACCGGCATTGGTCGCGATATTGCCGCCGATCTGGCAGGAGCCTTCGGCCCCGAGCGAGAGCGGGAAATAACGGTTCGCGTCTTTGGCGGCGTTCTGTATGGTTTGCAAAATACAACCCGCTTCGACCGTCATGGTAAAATTATCGGCGTCGATGTCGAGAATATGATTCAGGCGTCCGGTGGAAATAACCACGGCATCCTTGCGCTCGATCGGCACGGAACCACCGACAAGACCGGTATTGCCGCCTTGTGGCACGATCGGCACATGATGCGCGGCGCAGAGTTTGATGATATCGGCAATCTCATACGGATTGGCCGGGCGGACGACAGCGAGCGCGTCGCCATGATAACGGCCGCGCCATTCCTGGACATAGGGAGCGATATCATCCGGTTTGGTCAGGCAATAATCCGGCCCGACAATCTGACGCAGTTCTGAGAAAAAGACATCGTTCATGTCTTTATATTAAGCCGGAGTGGCGGCACGACGCAACCGGTCA
>DASWYT010000230.1:0-2566 GCA_036404835.1 Alphaproteobacteria bacterium
CAGGCGGTTGGCGCGGCCTTTGACCATCGGCGGCGGATGCTGGGCGGAAATCATATCCAGCCAGCGGTTCAGTTTGCCGGTCCCGATACGTTTGTTCCACAGGCCATACACATCCAGCACGGCCTGCATCAATTTATCCAGCTTCTGGTTTTTCAGCGCAGAAATCGTCACCAAAGGCACATCCTTGACCTGTGACATCGTATGACTCATTTGCTCTTTGATCTTGGCGCGGAGTTCTTCTTTATCCGTTGCGGCGTCCCATTTATTGACGGCAAGCACCAGGGCACGGCCTTCATCGGCCACCAGTCGGGCAATATCCTGATCCTGATGATCAAAGCCGGTTGTGGCATCGATCACAACAATCACAACATGCGCCAGACGAATGGCACGCAATGATTCAGCCGCGGACATTTTTTCCAGTTTTTCGAAAATCTTGGCTTTCTTGCGCAAACCGGCCGTATCGACCAGACGCATGCGGCGACCATTATATTCCCATTCAGCGACAACCGCGTCACGCGTTGTTCCGGCCACCGGCGAGGCAATCGCGCGTTCTTCCTTGAGCAAAGCATTCAGCAGGGTGGATTTACCGGCATTCGGGCGGCCGACAATGGCGATGTGCAGCGGCAATTCGTCTTCTTCCGGCTCTTCATCGTCCAGTTCTTCGTATTCTTCGCCATCTTCGGCGATGATGGTTTTCAGTTTTTGTTTTTTCTCGGCTTTTTCCAGAGCAGCAAAGAAGTCCTCGTCGCTCAGTTCGTCATCATCCTGTTGTTGTTCCGGCAGATGTACTTCCAGCGCATCCAGCAATTCGCCCAACCCATGGCCATGGGTTGCCGAAATCATCACCGCTTCCTCAAAGCCCAGACGATAAAGTTCCAGTGCGGTTTCTTTTGCACGGCGGTCATCGGCTTTGTTGACCAGCAGGATCACCGGCTTGCCGGTCTGGCGGGCATAGCGTGCGAATATCTCATCGATCGGTGTAATGCCCGCCTGGCCATCGACTACAAACAATAACACATCGGCCAGGCCGACAGCTTTGCGTGTAGAGGACTGCATCCCCGGGTTTAACGGATCTTCCGCATTATTTTCTTCGATACCAGCCGTATCGATCAGGCGCACCTGCTGGCCACCCAGATCGGCTTCGGCGATTTTGAAATCGCGGGTGACACCCGGTGTGTCATCGACGATCGCCAGACGCTTGCGGCACAGGCGATTAAACAGAGATGATTTTCCGACATTCGGACGGCCAATAAGTGCCAGCGTTAACATGATAAATCCTAATTAGCGATATGCGTTCAAGACGCCATCGTCATCCAGTAATAATAATGTATCATGTGCCACAATCGGTGGGATCTGCACATTGATACCGATATCCGTGCGACGGATGATCTTGCCATCGTCCGGGTTGATTTCGATCAGTTCTTCATTCGAACCGGCGACGATCAGGCGATTGCCGGCCAGAACCGGACCAACCCATAACGTAGGCTCGTCCTTATCTTTCTTCTTGTTGTTCAGCGCGGTGGCCCAGCGCATTTTGCCGTCACCCTGACGCAACGCGACCACATCATCTTGTGCCGTCAGTAAGAAGACGAAACCGCCCCCTGCCCATGGCGTGTTCAAAGTCCCGAAATCACGTTGCCACGCACGGTCGCCCGTCCGCAGATCAATCGCCATCATGCGTGAACTGGCATTCGCGACATAGACACGGTCATTATCTACCACCGGCAAACCACGAATATCGGATAATTTCGTTGCACCGCGCTGTGTGCTCAGACCCGTGACATTATCGGACCAGGATTCCTCACCATTCTCGACACGCAGGGCAATCACATCACCGGTGGAATAGGTCACGATGATCGTATTGCCGACAACGGCCGGGCTTGGCGCACCCAGCAGACCGGCCATCGCCTGATCACCCTGGTGGCGCCACAAGACCTGGCCATCCTGACCGGACAGCGCAATCAATTCATTCGCCAGTGTGACGACATAAACTTTGCCATCCGCCACGGTCGGGCTGGCACGAGCGGGGACATTCAATGTCACCTGCCAGATTTTCTTGCCGCTGGACGGATCAAGCGCCAGCAGGAAACCGAAACCATCCGCAACGAATAATTTGCCATCATCGAACGCCAGGCCGCCAGTCAGAGCGGTTGGCTCTTCCTCATCGGGAATGATATTGACCTGCCATAATTCCTTGCCGTCCGTCATGCGCAAAGCGGTAATTTTGCCTTCGGTATCCATCGCATAGATGGTCTGATCGACAACGATCGGCGTCGTGACCAGACGGTGATCGCGGTCGCTGCCTTCGCCGATACTACGGGACCAGACTTTTTTCAGCTTGTTCGGGCTGAGGCTCAAATGACGCATTGAATGATCAGCAATGCCGCCTGCCTGTGCCCAGAACTGATTTGTGCGCGCCGGTGGCAGATTGACCGGTTCATCCATTGCTTCTTTGTCGGTTGTCAAATGCTGTTGCCATTCCAGAACGGAGACGCGGTTGCCCGGCAACGGCTTTTGCTTTTCTTCTTCACTCGCACAACCCTGTAAGGCCAGAACAGTTCCGGCC
>DASWYT010000231.1:0-9461 GCA_036404835.1 Alphaproteobacteria bacterium
AATGTCAACATGGTTGTGGGTGGTCAATGATCCGTTGGTGCACCAGCCAGAATGACGGTTGCCAAAATCCATACCAGCAGGACTGGACCGCGTCGAAACGTGTCCTGACCAAGACACGCTCCCGCCTGATCGTAGTAATGAGCGTCTTTGTTCTGGCTTATGGCATCGTCTGTGCCCGCATGGCGCAACTGACCATGGAAAATTACATTGTCAGCGAAGAGCCGGACACACCGACCGCCGCCAAAGAAATCGCCGCGATGGAACGTGCCGATATCCTCGACCGCGAAGGTCATCTGATTGCGACCTCATTGAAAACCGCTTCGCTGTATGCCGATCCGAAAATCATCTTGAATTCGACCGATGCTGCAAAAAAACTGACCAGCATTTTCCCGGACCTGGATTACAATACATTGCAGCACCGTTTGTCATCCAAACGCCGTTTTGTGTGGATCAAGCGTAACCTGACACCGAAACAGATTTACGCCGCCAACCGTCTGGGCCTGCCGGGCGTGAATTTCATCGATGAGCAACGCCGCGTCTATCCGGATGGTTCCCTGTTGGCGCATGCGGTCGGTTTTACCGATGTTGACCATCGCGGTCTGGCCGGTCTGGAAAAAGCCTATAATAAATTATTGCTGACGCATAAAGAGCCATTACAAACGACACTGGATGTCCGTGTCCAGCATATCCTGCGCAAGGAATTGCAGAAGATCATCGCCGACTTTACCGCCATTGGCGGGGCCGGTCTGGTAATGGATGCGAAGACGGGCGAGATTTATGCGATGGTGTCGCTGCCGGATTTCGATCCGCACCATCCGGCGAGCACGCCGGATGAAGACCGTTTCAACCGCCTGACGGCCGGTGTCTATGAGATGGGTTCGACCTTCAAGACATTTACCACAGCGGCCCTGTTCGAGAATAACGGCCAGAATCCAAGAACTGTTTTCGATACGACCCATCCGCTGCGCCGCGCCGGTTACACGATTTCCGATTTCCACCCGGAACCGCATAATCTGAACGTCACCGAAATCATGATTCATTCTTCCAATATCGGTGCTGCTTTGATGGCTGAAAAGATCGGGACGCCGAAGATGAAGCAATTCTACAAGGAACTCGGTTTTCTCGATGAAGTGCCGATTGATCTGGCCGAACGCGGACGTCCTCTTTATCCTAAAGAATGGCGTGATATCAATACGCTGACGGCGGCCTATGGCCATGGTATCGCCGTGACACCGTTGCATCTGGCAACCGCAATGGCGGCGATGGTCAATGGCGGTTACCTGCCGAAACCGACCTTTATCAAAAAGCCGGATGAGAATTACGAGCTGGAAAAACCGGAACCGGTTATCTCCGCCGCGACGTCCCATATGATGCGTAATGTCCTGCGCATGGTAGTCTCTGAAGGCACGGGCGGTAATGCGAATATCCCCGGCTATCATGTCGGCGGCAAAACCGGCACGGCCGAGAAGACCGTGGTTGGCGGCTATAATCACAAAGCTTTATTATCATCCTTTATCGGCGTATTCCCGGTGGATGATCCGAAATTCGTCGTCGTTGCGTTTATCGATGAGCCAAAGCCGAATGCACGATCCTATGGCTATGCAACAGGGGGCTGGACAGGCGCGCCGGTTGTTGGTCAAGTGATCAGGCAGATGGCACCGCTGGTGGGAATCGCACCGACCCCGGATACGAACTTACTTGCGGCCAAGCAGGCTACAGGATTAATGCCACAATCTTTTGAGGGGGGACGTCTTGCGTCTTATTGATCTGATGATTCAAACAGCCTATGACCATCGCTTCACACCGCCAGTAAATGACAATAGCCGCGATATCATTATCGCCGGTTTAAGCATGGACTCGCGCACGGTGCGTCCGGGTTATCTGTTTGCCGCATTGCCAGGCACCAAAGTGGATGGCAGTGAATATATCGAAGAAGCGATCCAGAATGGTGCCGTCGCCGTACTGGCCGCTCCGGGTGTTCAATTACCGGCCTCTGCCGGTGGTATTGTCCTGATCGAGGACCCGAACCCGCGCAAACGCTTTGCCCGCATGGCTGCCAAATTCTTCGGCAAGCAGCCGGAGACCATCGTTGCCGTGACCGGTACGAACGGCAAGACCTCCACCGCCAGCTTCTGCCGCCAGATCTGGGCGCATCTGAATAAATCCTCCGCCAGCATGGGAACGCTGGGTGTCGAGGCACCGCAACTGGCGGATTGGCCGCAAATCGCCGGTTACAATCTGACCACGCCTGATCCGGTTACACTGCACCATGAAATGGCCGATTTGTCCGAAGCCGGTGTCACACATCTGGCGATGGAAGCCTCCAGCCATGGTATGGATCAATATCGTCTCGATGGCGTCAAGCTGAAAGTCGCCGGTTTCACCAACATCACCCGTGATCATCTGGATTATCACGGTTCCATGGGTGCTTATTTCAACGCCAAGTCTCGCCTGTTCACCGAAGGCATGGCACCGGGTTCCGTGGCCGTTATCAACGCAGACAGCGACTATGCCGAGCGTCTGGAAGATATTTGCCTGACCTATGGTCATCGCGTGATCCTGTATGGCTGGAAAGGCCGCGACATTACGCTGATCTCACAAACACCGACGGCGTTCGGCCAGACGCTGCAGCTCAATGTCTTCGGCACGAAATACACGGTGGAAATGCCGGTGGCCGGAACGTTCCAGGCCGTGAATGCATTGTGTGCCCTGGGGATGGCCCTGGCGACCGAGACCGAGCCGAAGAACTTCAAGAAATACGTCCAGGCGCTCAACCATCTCTCCGGCGTGCGTGGCCGTATCGAACTGGTCGGCCAGCATCCATCGGGTGCGAATATCTATGTTGATTACGCCCATACGCCGGATGCTCTGGAAACCGTTTTGAAAGCCCTGCGTCCGCATGCCAAAGGCAAGTTGCATGTCGTGTTCGGTTGCGGTGGTAACCGTGACCCGGGCAAACGTCCGATGATGGGTGAAATTGCCGTGCGCCTGGCCGATAAGGTCATCGTCACCGACGATAATCCGCGCAGTGAAAATCCGAAACGGATCCGTCAGGAAATCATGGCGGCTGCGACCGGTGCCACCGAGATTGCCGATCGCCGCGAGGCGATTGCCAAGGCGGTCCAGGGTCTGAAGGCCGGCGATATTCTGGTGGTGGCCGGTAAAGGTCATGAACAGGGCCAGATCATCGATCAGGTGACGCATCCATTCGATGACGCTACCGAAGTCCGTGCCGCGCTGAAACGCGTCAAGGCTTAATGGCTTCTGTTGATAATCTGACATTCTTATCGGCGTGGGGAAAAAATCCCGACGCCGATTTTCCTTTATTGGATGTTTTGTGGGATATGGCGGCGCTGGACAGGATGCCTGATGATATCATGGCTGCAAAAGAGATTGTGACGCAGATGATGCAGGCCTTGCCGGATGAAGATATCACATCCCTGCAGGAACAACGTGACGTCTTGCATAAAATCATCCATGAGAAATTCGGTTTTGCTGTCGATGCGGATGCATCCCTGCCGGAGAATATCGATCTGGTTTCCGTAGTCACACGTCGCAAAGGTCTGCCGGTGGCCTTGGCCGCGCTCTATGCCGCGCTGGCCCAGAGCAAAGGCTGGGATTTGCAAGGGGTAAATTTCCCCGGACATTTCCTGTTGCAACTGGGCAAGGGACAGCAACGTTTGCTGATCGACCCGGCCAATGGCGCTGATTTGCAGGCCAGTGATTTGCGCCGTTTGCTGAAAGAAACATTGGGCGTGCATGCCGAATTGCAGCATAGCCATTACCAGAGCGTCACCGCGCGCCAATGGGTTATACGTTTTTACAACAACCAGAAAACATCTTTCCTGAATCAGGATAAGGTGGATGAAGCATTGCAGGTTGTGCGGGCGGTGCTGGAGATTGCGCCGCATGAGCCGCGCTTGTTTTATGATGCCGCTGTGCTGGCAACACGTCTTGATCTGCTCAAGGACGCGATCATCTATTGGGAAAAATTTATCCTGTTGAGCGACGATAAGGCTGAAAAAGAAGAAGCCAGATATATTCTGAGCCGTCTGCAATCTTTATTGCAGTAAAACGCTTATTCGTTTTCGTCAGATTTCTTATCCACGTCGCTGACTTCTGCCTCAACGACAACCGGAGCCGGTTGGGCTGGTGGCCAGGCCGGATGCGGGGCGTGTGGTTGCGGCGGATAACCCGGCTGTGGTGGGTAAGGCTGGCCGGTGGTTGGATAAGGCTGGCCGGTTGCCGGATCAATCGGCGGATAAGGATAGGCTGGCGGTGCCCCTGGATATTGTGGCGGATAGCCTTGTGGTGCCGGATAGGATGGATAGGGGTGCGGTTGTGCATAGCCCTGGCCATACGGATCATGTCCCGGCGAATAGCCCGGTTGCGGCGGGTAAGGGGCGTAGCCACCCGCAGGCGGCTGCGCGAGATGCGGCGGCATTTGCGGTTGATATTGAGGCGGGTATTGCGGCGGCTGATAGGGCGGATAACCACCTGGTGGTGTCGGGGCCGGTGGGCGCATCTGCGCGCCGCCCATACCCATACCGCCACCCATGCCCGGACCCATCGGAACAAAACCGAGTTGCGGACCGGACGGGCCGGCGGGCAATGGCGGTTCAACACCGATACCGGCAAGAATAGCATTGCTCAATTGCGGCAGGTTCTGGGCATAGACCGCCTGGATCATGATGCCTTTTTGATCTTCCTCGGATTTATCCTGAAAAATCTCGCCTTCTTTGCCGATGCCGAGCAATGCGCTCAGGGCACGGTAACCGTTCTGACGGTCAATGGCGCGCAAGCCTTTTTCACCCAGCATGTCATTGGTTTTTTCCAAGGCTGTATCAAGCAGCTGCAAATCGGGATGTTTGATGGGATAGACTTTCGCCTCTTCCTCTTCCTCGATCTCGACAGCGATAAGCTGGTTGCGTGATTCAGTCTCGGTCATGCCACATCCTGCTAGAGAGCAGTGACAGATACATGATCCGCCAGATTGCGCAGACGCTGTATCGCCACAGTCAGAATATTAACATGGATGGCATGGCCAGGCAAATCTTTTAGCACATCGTCAAACCCTTGCAGGGCAGCGCTGTAATGCTGTAACCAGGCATCGACATCGCTGATATCCTGTTTCAGAGCCGTTTCAGCCAGGCGCAGCCAGGCCGTGTGCAGGTCTTTTTGCAGGTTCTGCTGGACTTCCTGGGTCCAGATCGTGTCGACCGGCAGATGAACCACCGCATCATGCAATGTTTTCAGTTGCAGGCGTTGTTCCAGGGCAAAGTATGTCTGGGCAACCTGGTCAAGCTTGTAGTTCTTCTCGGAAGACAGGGCTGCGATATCGCAGGAAGCCGTCAGATAGGGCAGGAAGTCGATCCGTTGCTGGATGTCTTCGCGTAATGGCAATGCAACAGCATTCTCATCTTTGGCGGAGATTTGTTGTTTCAGCCAATGTTGCAGTTTCTGTGCCTTATCGCGGTAAAGCGGGATCAGCGTATCGAGATCGAGATTGTCGCCATGATGGTTGATGAACCAGCTGGTGGCATCGCCCATCGCATCGGCGATCTGGTTGTACAGGACACTCTGATCGGCAGCCGGGATCTTGTTGTCCAGATTGTCGATTTCCTGCCACAGCGTGCGCAGATCAAAGACGCTGCGAACCAGGAGCCAGCTTTGCGCCAGAACCGCCGGGTTGACGTTCAGACGCAGGGATTCACCATGCACGAAGGCCGGACCCATGCGGTTGATCAGCACGTTGACGATGGCGGTCGCAATAATTTCGCGGCGCAGGCGGTGCTGCATGATCGCATCATGGTAATTGCCGCGCAGAACTTCCGGGAAATATTCCAGCAATTGATAATTCAACGCTTCTTTATCCGGCACGTTTGAGGCCAGGATATCGCGGTACACCTGCATCTTGGCATGGGCCAGGATCACGGCGAGGTCAGCGCGGGTCAGGCCCAGCTTGCGCTGCATCATCGCATTGAGACCTTCATCATCCGGCAGGCCTTCCAGTTTGCGTTGCAACAGGCCCAGTTTCTCATAGTCGCGGATGAACTGGATATATTGCGGCAGATCGGTGATGGCCGTGCTTTCCATCAGGGAAATCGCCAGGGACTGGTCGTAATTATCCTGCAGGACATGCTTGCCGACTTCGTCGGTCATTTGTTCGAGGATGGCAACACGCTGGTCTTCGGTGATCTTCTGCTGGCTCATCAGGGCCTGCAGCAGGATCTTGATATTGACTTCATGGTCTGACGTATCCACACCGGCCGAATTATCGACGAAGTCGGTGTTGATCTTGCCGCCATGACGGGCGAACTCGATACGGGCACTTTGGGTCACGCCCAGATTGGCGCCTTCACCAATGACTTTACAGCGCAGTTCATTGGCATTGACGCGTTGTGCATCATTGCCTTTGTCACCGGCCTGTTCGTTGGTCTGGTGCGACGCTTTGATATAGGTCCCGATACCACCGAAATAGAGCAATTCCGCCGGAGCGCGCAGGATAGCCTGCATCAGTTCCGCCGGTGTCAGTTTCGCCTGGGAAATTCCCAGGATATGTTGCGCTTCGGCAGACAATGTAATGGATTTTTCCTGGCGGCTGTAAACGCCACCGCCATTGGAAATCAGTTTCGGATTATAATCGGCCCAGGAGGAGCCGGACAGGCTGAACAGGCGTTTGCGTTCTTCCAGCGATTTGGTGACATCCGGTTGCGGATCGATAAAGATATGGCGGTGATCAAACGCGGCGATCAACTGGATTTGCGGGGACAGCAACATACCGTTACCGAACACGTCACCGCTCATGTCGCCTACACCGGCGACGGTGAACGGGGTGGTCTGGATATCCTTACCCAGTTCGCGGAAGTGGCGTTTGATACATTCCCATGCGCCACGGGCGGTAATGCCCATCTCTTTATGGTCATAGCCTTTGGAACCGCCGGAGGCAAACGCATCGCCGAGCCAGAAATTATGCTCGATGGAAAGTTTATTGGCGATATCAGAGAAGCTGGCCGTGCCTTTATCGGCGGCGACAACCAGATACGGATCCGGTTCATCCCAGCAGAAGGTCTGTGCCGGCGGGACATTCTCGCCATCGACGATATTATCGGTGAGAGCCAATAAGCCGCGCACGAGGATCTTGTAACATTCAATCGCTTCGTTCTGGCGGTCGGCGGGTGTGGTGAAACGGCCGATCTGTTTGCAGATAAAGCCGCCTTTCGCACCGACCGGTACGATCACGGTGTTCTTAACCATCTGGGCTTTGACGAGGCCAAGAATTTCTGTACGGAAATCTTCGAAACGGTCGGACCAGCGGATACCGCCACGCGCAATATCGCCACCACGCAGGTGAATCGCTTCGGCGCGGCGTCCATAGATAAAGATTTCGCGTTTCATTCGCGGTTGCGGCAGGTCGGCAATCTGTTCGCTGTCGAACTTGATGCTGAGATAATCCAGCGGCTGGCCCTGATCATCCACATGGTAATAGTTGGTGCGCAGGCTGCTTTGGATTAAATTGAGCATGCTGCGCAGGATTTTGTCATCATCCAGTTTCTCGACAGCTTCTAATGCTGTCAGAATTTGGCTGGCGATGATATCGGTTTTGCCTTGTGCATCGTCTTTGGTCTGGTCCAGCTTGTGACGTTGCAGGAATAGATCGCACAACATGCGTGTAATGGTCGGGTTGGTCGCCAGACATTGCGCCATATAGCTCTTACCGATCGGATATTGCGCCAGATCGAGGAAGCGGGCGAGAACGCGGAAGATCAAAGCCTCGCGCCAGTGCAGGCCGACATAGGTAACCAGTGAGCTGAAACGGTCCGTATCGCATTTCTGGTCCCATCCGGCCAGGAAGGCCTCGGCGAAGGCGTCTTTGACACTGTCCATTTTTTCCGGTGTCAGATGGGCAATCGTGCCGATCAGTTCATGCACCCAGACAACGGATTCACCATCGCTGGTGGTAATGTCATGGGAATATTCCTTGTCGGTCTTGAAGCCCATATAATCGAGCACCGGCAGGATTTGCGACAATAACGCTTCCTGTTGCGGCACATAGATTTTGAAACGGTATGTATCGGCAGGATCGGTCGGGACACGGTAAAGCCAGGCCCCTGGTTTCTGTGATTGCAATGTCTCTTGAATCCACGGCAGGTCGTCCAGCGCTTCAGGAATGGAAATCTGGTCCTGATAGCTGAGCGAGAAGCCCTGCTGCAAACTATGCAGCATGCTTAAGGCCTGTTGCTTGCCCCATTTGTCAACGGCGGCGAGTTTCAACTGGCTGAACCAGTCGGCGCTGACCTCCATCAAACGTTGATGGATGCGGTTAATGTCAAATTCCGGCAACGGTGTGGCATGTGAATCGATCACATATTGCAAACGCGCCAGCGCATGTTCATTGACCAGCAGGTAATGTTCGATCTGCTCGCCATTCAGCTCTTCTTCCAGCATGGTCTGGATTTTATGACGCATGCGGCTGTCATAGAGTTCTTTCGGCAGGTAAATCAGGCATGAAAAGAAACGTTGCAGGGAATCTTTGCGGATAAAGACGCCGACACCCGGGCGGTTATACAGGCGCTGAATGCCCAGCGCATCTTCATACAATGTATTGGCATCGATCTGGAACAATTCATCGCGCGGATACGTATCCAGAATATGTTTCAGGTTGCGCCAGCGATGGCTGTCCACTTCGAAACCGGCGCGCATCAGGACATGACGGGCTTTGCGGTTGATATACGGGATTTGCTCGACCGGCTTGGCGTAGCATTGCGCGGTGAAGAGACCAGCAAAGAGACGCAGGGATTCAACCTGGCCTTTCGGGCCGTATTTCTTGATGATGATCACATCCATATGGACGGAGCGGTGGACATGGCTGCGGCGGTTGGCTTTCAGCACGACCATGACCGGGTTCGGTGAACGCAGGAAAGCTTTGACATCGGCCGGCAGCATTTCATCGACCATCAGGCCATCGAACAACAGCATCTTGTCATCGCGCAACAGGCCGAGGCTCTTGTCTTTTTCCATGTCGAAATGGATGACGTCTTTTTCCGGGCGCAGCATATGCTCGCGGTAACCCAGGAACGTGAAATGGCCTTGTTTCAGGAAGGTCAGGAATTGCGCGGCTTCCAGCGCATCGTCGTGATTGACGAGGGCCGGGTCCAGTTCATGCATATCATTGACCGTATCGGCAACCTGCGCTTCCATCGCGTGCCAGTCATGCACGGCGGCGGCTACGTCGAACAGGACATGCATGATTTTTTCGGTCAGGGCTGTCGGGTCGATCGTGCCTTCGGTCTTGCTGATTTCCAGATACAGGATTTTTTCATCTTCCAGATCCGGGCCATGATCATCATCCGGATAAACAGCCAGCAGACTGCCTTCATCATCGCGGCGTGCCTTGATGCTGGCATTGATGATAAAGCCGATATCGATCTGCTCCTGGCGCAACGCGGCATAGACGGAAT
>DASWYT010000232.1:0-5676 GCA_036404835.1 Alphaproteobacteria bacterium
CCTGGACGCTACCACCATTGCGTTCAATTGCACTGGCATAGTCGGAACGGTGAGTGATCGACATGCTGACGCCTTCGACCGCCAGATCGATAACTTTCAGCTTGCCCTCCGTATCGCGTACGCGCCAGGCGAAGCTGATCGGCGCATCGTCAATCGGCTTTACTTTCATCATCACGGCATAGTCGCGTTCATTGATGGCTGACGCACCGAGGATTTCATACGTACCGCTGGAGGCATTGAGGATACGGTCGGCATATTTGTTGATGATGACATCCTGCAACATACTGGTGAATTCTTTTTGCTGTGCCGGAGTGGCGACGCGCCAATAGCGGCCCAGCGTGAAACGGGCAATCGTCGGGATATCAAAGGATTGGTTCAACAGGACACGGAATTTATCCTTGGCCTGCACCTCAGTGATCTTGCCTGATTTGGAAGCTTCGATCGTATCCATGGCCTGTTGGCCCAGATTGTCGATATAGGATTTGGCTTGCGGGGTGTGGTCGGTTTTCGGTGCAGCCGCCAGAACGGGGGCTGTCGTGCCCGCCATCAGAACCAGCAATGTCAGAACCAGTAATTTCTTCATGTGTAACTCCCTTATGTCTCCATACTCTAGCCCACCATGCGATGGACGCAAGAGCCTGCTCACCCCTGCCTCATAAGAAAAGGGAGGCCGCAGCCTCCCTTTTACAAGGTTATTCTATAAACGGATTAGTTTGCACTTTCCGTCATGGTGTAATCATCCATCGCGCCACCTTCAGTGTAAACACGGTCGCCAACAGCGAATGAGCGGTTCTGGCTGTAGATGCTGCGGAAGCTGCTGTATGGATCGACGGAGTTCTTCATGATGTCGTCATATGGACCCAGCAGGCTGGCGCGTGTGTCGATACCCGACAGGATCGCACGGCTGATTGGAATCCAGTCATGATTCTGATCCATCGCCCACAAATTCAGCGGATCAGTGAAGATATCGACGACGCGGCCGGTGACATCACGCAGGTTTGATGGACCAATGATCGGCAGAACCAGGTACGGACCCGGGCCAACGCCCCAGGCACCCAATGTCTGGCCGAAATCTTCACGGGCAATCGGGCCGACACCGTGCATTTCAGCGGCATCGATGAAACCACCCATACCGAAGAGCGTGTTCATCACGAAACGGCGGATAACGATATCCGCACCGGCGAAGTCGCCTTGCAGAATTTCGTTCAGGAAGCTGACCGGGGCGGCCAGGTTACCCAGGAAATTATGAACGCCGGTACGGACCGGATAAGGCACGGCCCATTTGTAACCTTGTGCGACCGGCTTGATCAGCAGCATGTCGACATATTTATTGAACCAGAAGACGGAGCGGTTGAATGGCTCCAGCGGATCATATGTATAAGTGGCTGTATCAGAATCTGCCTGCATGGTCGTGTAAGCAGAGCTTGGCTCACGTGCTTCAACCTGGGCGGACAGGCCCAGCATGGCGACGGCACTGAGAAGGAAAATAATTTTTTTCATATCGTTTTTACCTGTACCGGTAGGAAATATCCCGAAAGGGGCCGTTATAAGATCGTACAATAACTAGCACAAAATCCTGTTGCTCCAAGAGGATAGACCGCATTCTGACGGCCTTTTTCATTGTAAGCCTTCTTTCTTAAACTTTTGTTGCATCTAGGCCACACCCCGGGCCGGAAGGGCCTTTGAATCCCTGTATTGCTATAAACCCTCTCTTAAAGTTCCAGTGATACGGTAGAGAGGTACGATTCCCTGCCGTTCCGGCAGCCCAAAAGCCACCAAGCCCAAGGATCCACTGTGTTTTTCCAGAACGCCCGCCAGGACAAGCCATCTCTCATCGCCAAGGACGTTTTCGCCCGGGCCGCCAAAGAAGATCTGGTGCTGAACCCGCCGGTTTTCAGCGTCCTTTACACCTATTACAGCGGCAATTACCCGGAAATTAACCGCCGGATCGAATTGCGCGAACGCGAAGGCAACCCGCTGACCGAGGCCTTCTGCCAGGATATTTACGATCTTTACCTGTCCGACAACCGCGAGAAGCGCCTGGTCCAGGAGACCAGCCAGCGCCTCCAGGAAACGATGGGCGATATTTCCGAGATGATTGCCTCGACCGGTCTGGCCCAGCGCGAATACCACCAGCGCCTCCAGAAAAAGACCGACAAGCTGAACAGCGATGTCGAACCGAACCCGGAAGAGCTGAAAACCATGATCAAGGCCCTGGTCGAAGACACCAAGCGCATGATGAATGACAACCAGAAGCTTGAGCAGAAACTGAATGAATCCTCGCTCGAGATGCAGGAGATGCGCGACAATATCGAAAGCCTGAAGCGCGAAGCCCTGACCGATTCCCTGACAAACCTGTCGAACCGCAAAGCCTTCGACCGCGAAATGAAGAACCGCACAGGCGAATCACTGTCCAGCGGTAAACCTTTATCCCTGCTGATGGTCGATATCGATCACTTCAAGCAATTCAACGACACATATGGCCACCAGGTCGGTGACCAGGTGCTGCGCCTGGTTGCGAATGTCATGCAAAATTCCGTCAAGCCTTATGAGATGGTCGCCCGTTACGGCGGCGAGGAATTTTCCGTCATCCTGCCGGGCAGCAAATTGCGCGATGCCGAAAAAATCGCCAACAAGATCCGCGAGAAGATTGCCGTGAAGGATATCTTCAACCAGGCAAAACAGGAAAATATGGGCCATCTGACGATCTCCATCGGCGCTGCCCAATATAAAGCCAGCGAACCGGTGACGTCCCTGATCGAACGTGCCGACCGTGCCTTGTACAAAGCAAAAGAACTTGGCCGCAACACGGTCGTGGCTGTCGAATATGATGCCGGCCTGCACAAATCACTGATCGACGGCGAAATCGTGATCGACGTCAATCGCTAAGAAACAAGTTTACCCGCAAAAAAAGGGCGCTCTCACGGGCGCCCTTTTTTTATTTATATCCAGGCTCTTTTAGCCTTCGGTCTGTTTCTTGTTGATGGCGCGCATCAGATTATTGAACAGGGTCGGCTGTTTTTTGTTGATCTCTTTTTCCAGGTAGGAAATGATCATGCCGGCGACATTCTTGCCGGTATATTTCTCAATACCTTCGAGACCCGGGGATGAGTTCACCTCAAGCACGCGTGGACCGTCTTTCGCGCGGATAATATCGACACCGGCAATCTGCAGGCCCATGACTTTCGTGGCTTCGAGCGCAATCTGGCGCTCTTCCGCCGTAATCTCGATCGGCACGGCAATACCGCCACGGTGCAGGTTGGAACGGAACTCGTCTTTTTGCGCCTGGCGCTGCATCGCGGCGACAACTTTATTGCCGACGACGAAACAGCGAATATCCATGCCTTGCGCTTCCTGGATGAATTCCTGTACCAGGAAGTTCGCGCCCAGTGTTTTCAGCGCATCGATCATGCTTTCGGCGGCTTTGTTGGTGGTGGCCAGAACAACGCCGGCACCCTGGGTGCTTTCCAGCAATTTGATGATCAACGGCGCGCCGCCGACCATCTGGATCAAATCTTTTGAATCAGCCGGTGAGTTGGCAAAACCTGTATTGGGCAGCGGCACACCTTTACGCGCCAGCAATTGCAGCGACCGCAATTTGTCGCGCGCCCGCACAATCGGCACGGAACCATTCAGGCAATAAGCGCCCATGAGTTCGAACTGACGCAATACGGCGGTGCCGTAAAACGTGGCGCTTGGGCGCAGGCGCGGAATCACCGCATCGATTTCTTCGATGACATGGCCGCCACGATAATGAATACTCGGCACCTTATCGGTGATGCTCATATAGCAATTATTGATCTTGAGAAAAATAATCTCATGGCCGCGCTTCGTCGCCTCTTCCATCAGACGCTGATGGGAATAGAGATCAGGATCGCTGGCCAGTAAAGCAATTTTCATCGCGTGTCTTTCTCAAGGGGGTTATGAGCGTCAGGACTAGAAAAGACCAAAAACTATAAAAAGGCAATGTGCCGGGCGAAAGGGTGTTTTTTTAACCGCGATACATTTTGCGGGCGGCCTCTTTTTTGATCTTTGCACGCAAACATTGTGCCGCCGGAGCAACATGATAATTCAGTTTATTGATCGCCTGACGTCCCAGCAACATGCGGAAATTCATTTTCTCACGGTTGGTCAGGGTAATCTCGACGACACGGGCGACGCCGTCCAGATTCACCAGCGTCTCGATCACATAGCGTTTTTCCGCCTTGCCACCCGAATCCTTGACCATACGGCGATCAACCAGCGGCGCTTCGCAGGTAACCACCAGCTGTTTGGCATGTGTCAAAGGCTTGATCGTAAAGCGGACCCAGGGATGGCCCTTGCGGCTGAAGGTCTCAATACTTTCGGCGTGCAGCGCAGAGGTCCGGGCCCCCGTATCAACCTTGGCTTTAATGCATGGCAGACGAAGCTGTGGCAACTCCACCCATTCACACCAGCCGATCAAAGGTCTTTCCAACGTCACGCGCGATACCGATTTATTTTGTTACCATCACCATAAACGAAAAATCCCATTCGTCAATTTCACTTACACCTGACAGACCGGACAAAAGAAGCTGGAACGGCCCGATTGCACGATCCGTGCGATCATATTCTTGCAACGCGGACAGGCATCGCCTTCATGGCCATAGACCTTGAACTTGGTCTGGAAATAACCGAGATTGCCGTCCGTATGCGCATAATCGCGCAACGAACTGCCACCGGCCGCAATCGCAGCGTTCAAGACTTTGTGAATACCTTTTACCAGAGCGGTAACCTCGGCCATCGTCAATTGGTTGGCCGGGCGTTCGGGTGAGACTTTCGCCAGGAACAACGCCTCGCAGACATAGATATTGCCCAATCCTGCAATTAATTTATGCTCGGCCAGCGCCTCTTTGGTCGTGTAATCCAGCACACCGAAACGGCGTGCATCGTTGAAAAAGAGCTGGTCCCATTTTTTCTGGCGCGGCGAACCATAATGGAAAATCACATGGTCATGTTTGCCCGGCTCCGCCCCGAACGGCATAAAGGACATACGGCCTGACATACCCAGATGCAGGATAATGACGCCACCCTGATCGAGATGGATCAGCGCATATTTGCTGTGCCGGGTGATGGCGGTGATTTTGGCACCGCGCACCGCCGGGATCATCGGTCGCGGCAAGGTCGTCCGCAGATTGGCCCGGCGGAAATTCACGTCATGCAAAATCTGGCCGAGCAGTTTCGCGCTCAGGCCACGGCAGGTGGTTTCAACTTCTGGAAGTTCAGGCATGACTCTAATTTAGAGCGTCGATACCGGTTTGCAATCAACCTTAAACCGGCAGATTATTCTCGTCTTCTTCGGCCATCGGCAAAGCGCCCAGTGGATCGGTTTCGACCAGATCGGCAACCTGTTCATAGATCGCGGCATTTTCCAGCATCGCTTCGGCCATTTCCGGATTGTCTTTGGCCAGATGATGGAAGAATTCAGCAGCATCACGCAGCAAACGGGCGGCCAGTTGGGCGTTATTGGCGGTCATATTTATCTCCTAAAGAAAACTCTTCCCGAGGGTAAAAGACAAAAACTGCCAAATGATTAATCCGGCAGCTTTTTCAATTGCCTTTTCAGTTGACTGTCATGCCAGTGGCTGAAGATCGCCAACCCCGCAATGGCCCCGATTCCGGCCAGCGCCATGTCTTTTTGCGTATCCCAGACATCGC
>DASWYT010000233.1:0-2442 GCA_036404835.1 Alphaproteobacteria bacterium
AAAGAAAACATGTCGCCGATGGAATATTGTGACCGTGAAGTGAACAAGTTCATCGACCTGGCGAAATTCATGAATTGCTCGTTCGATGATTTCATCCGCACGACTGAAGAGCGCCACAAAAAAGCCTCTGCAGCCTTATGGCAGAAACTGGTCGATAATGATCAGATTTACCTGAGCAAATATTCCGGCTGGTACGCAGTCAGCGATGAAGCCTATTACGATGAATCCGAAATCACGACGAATGAGAAGGGCGATAAAGTTGCGACCTCCTCCGGCGCGAAAGTGGAATGGATGGAAGAGGAGAGCTATTTCTTCCGCCTGTCCGCCTGGCAACAGCCTTTGCTGGATTACTATAAAAACAACCCGGATGCGGTGGCACCACAAAGCCGCATGAATGAAGTGCTGCGCTTTATCGAGGGCGGGCTGCATGATCTGTCCGTCAGCCGCACGACATTCTCCTGGGGCATTCCGGTGCCAGGCGATGAAAAACACGTCATGTATGTCTGGCTCGATGCGCTGACCAATTACCTGTCTGCGTTGGGTTATCCGGATAATACACCGGATATGAAGAATTTCTGGCCGGCCGACCTGCATATGGTCGGTAAGGATATTTTGCGTTTCCATGCGATTTACTGGCCGGCCTTTTTGATGGCGGCCGATATTGCGCCGCCGAAACGTGTCTTCGCCCATGGCTGGATTTTATCCGGCACGCAGAAAATGTCGAAATCGCTCGGCAATACGCTGATCCCCGAAGAACTGGTCGGACTGTATGGTCTCGATCAATTGCGCTATTTCCTGTTGCGTGAAGTCTCATTCGGCCAGGACGGATCCTTTACGCATGAAGCGATGCAGCAACGGATGAGCCACGATCTGGCGAATGATTTCGGCAATCTGGCGCAACGCGTCCTGTCGTTCATTTACAAACATTGTGATACGCGTCTGCCGAAAATCGGTGATCTGCTGGCTGCTGATCTGAACATGCTGGATGCCGCCGGACCGGCTCTGCTTGAAACCGTGCGTGAGAAACTGGACAAGCAGGAATTCCATCGTGCGCTGGAAGCCATCTGGGCCGTCATCCGCCAGGCGAATGTCTATGTCGATGAACAGGCACCATGGGGCCTGCGCAAGACCGATACGGTACGCATGGAAACGGTTCTGGGTGTCCTGACCGAAGTCATTCGCCGCCTGGCGTTACTGGCCTTGCCATACATGCCGGAGAGCTGTGGCAGATTGCTGGATCAACTGGCTGTGCCACAGGATCAACGCAATTATGCGACACTGGATGATCAGATTCACATCGTCAGCGGTGCCGTGATTGATCAGCCGGTGGGTGTGTTTCCACGTTATCAGCCGCCGGAAGCCGCGGAATAAGTTAATTTAGAGAATAGGGTGCTTGAAAAACCATGTGGGTCGATAGTCATTGCCACATTAATTTCCCGGATTTCGCCGCCATGGATGGCGGTGTTGAAGGCGTGATCGAACGCGCCAGATTGAATCGCGTTGGCCATATGCTGAATATTTCAACGCATACAAAACGTCTGCCGGAAAGTTTAAATCTGGCGGAAAAACACGCCCATGTTTTTTCATCCGTCGGCGTGCATCCGCACAATGTCACAGATGATGGCGAAGCATATATCACAACGGACGATCTGATAAAATTTGCACAACATCCGAAGATCATCGCCATCGGTGAAAGCGGTCTGGATTACCATTATGATTTTGCACCCAAAGACGTGCAGCATGACAAGTTCCGCCAGCATATCCGTGCAGCGGCGCAAACCGGTTTGCCGCTGGTCATTCATGCACGTGAAGCCGACGACGATATCATCGCAATCCTGAAAGATGAACGTGCAAAACTGTCCGATCCATCCACATTGACCGGTGTGATGCATTGTTTTTCATCAACGCAGGCTCTGGCGGATTATGCGGTTGAAATCGGTTTTTGTGTGTCGTTTTCCGGTGTTTTAACCTTTAAAAACGCGGTCAATTTACAGGACATCGCCAAAACGATTCCGCATGATAAATTGCTGGTCGAAACCGATGCGCCATATCTGGCACCGATCCCGTATCGCGGCAGAACCAACGAACCGGCCTATGTGACGCATACAGGCCGTTTTCTGGCCGGTTTACATGGTATTGACGAAGCAGAGATGGAACGTATCACCACGGATAATTTTTTTAACTTGTTCAAAAAAGCAGTACGGTAGAAAAGAAGATGACGACAGATAAATTACGTGTAGTAGTCATGGGTTGCGGCGGTTCCGGCGGCGTGCCATTTTCCGGGAATTATTGGGGTGTCTGCAATCCTGACAACCCAAAAAACCGTCGTCTGCGGCCGAGCATTTACATTGAACAAGGCGATACACGCATCGTCATTGATACAGGTCCTGATTTCCGTCAACAGGTCAATACTGTCAATGCGAAAGCACCATTGGCGGCCGT